>JALNVO010000192.1 GCA_023231365.1 Fibrobacteraceae bacterium
ACAAGCAAAGCTAATTAATTATACTTTATAGGAGTGAAATTAGTCTTTGCCATTTTATTGATTCTCCTTTTAGAAGCTTGCTCACCCAAGCTTTACAATGCAGATGTGGTTTTGACAGCACAAGAAAAAAATACAGCAAAAAGCCCGGTCTCTGAATTTACGGCAACGGACAACGGCGATACAGTAACCCTTCCGGCAAACATCAAAAATGCTTACAACGACGCCCTCTCATCCATAGTCCCGGATTCTTGCAATCTAAGCATCCTCTTGGAGGGAAGTGTCCGCGAAAACTACCGCAGTTGGTGGTATTTAGGAATTGCCGTGCTAGCACCGCTCTGGCCCGCGATGCCCCGCAATACGGATATGGAAATTCGGCTGAACGCAAACCTTGTCTGCAATGGAATCGTAGCGGAGAGCGTGAGTTTGCTCGAAGAAGAACATACAAGGCTCTTCTGGTACGGGCCTTACCGCACTTTTGAACTTCAAAAAAATGCAAACCTTTTGCACCTGAAACTCATTCAGCGGCTCTCCCAAGCTCTATCCCAAAATACAGCCACCGATTACACCATTCAATCTGATTTCTAGATTATAACTATGCATACACTTTACGTTGTCGCAACTCCTATCGGAAACTTGGAAGATATTACTTACCGCGCCGTGCGCATCTTAAAAGAAGTCTCTCTGGTGCTTGCCGAAGACACTCGCCATTCTAGGCTCCTCTTCGACCATTACGATATTCACACACCCATGGAAAGCTACCACGACTTCAACAAAGAAGAAGTGACGCCGAAATACGTAGAATACCTAAAAAGTACTGGCGACATCGCAATTATCAGCGATGCGGGCACACCGGGCATTGCCGACCCCGCATTCAATTTAGTGCGGGAATGCGTAAGAGAAAATATCGACGTGCGAAGCGTGCCAGGAGCATGTGCAATGATCAACGCCATCGTTTCAAGCGGGCTTCCTACAGACCGGTTCCGCTTTGAAAATTTTTCTCCAAAGAAGAGCGCACAGCGCCTGCACCTTTTGGAAAAGCTGAAAGAAAACGCGGACTCTACGCTCATCTTTTATGCAAGCCCCCATAACTTGGTCAAGTTCCTAGACGAAATCCGCCAAGTATTCGGCGAAATTCCAGTTGCGCTAATGCGGGAACTCACTAAAAAATTTGAAGAGCACTTGATAGATACCCCATCGAGACTTCTCGAACATTACAAAGAACGCGAGCCCAAAGGAGAATACGTACTCCTATTCCACCCGCAAGGAAAGGGTGGATTATGCGAATAACGTTCGCATTTCTCGCAAGCCAGATTGCGCTCGGGCTTTGCATCGTAGCGCTAAACCCGGGAGACCCCGGACTTTATACATTCTGGCCCCAAGCGATCCCATTTATCCTTGCGCTCCCCTTTCTCTTTTTTAAACAAATCCGTGCCAAATTTTCAAAAGCCGTGCTCGCTACCACGCTCATCAGCTTCGCCTGCCTCGCAATTGATTATACGCTCCGGGGGCACGCCGGCCTCGTCCAGCTAGCCACCACATTCATACCCCTCTTTCTTTTGGGATTAGTGCACTTTGTAATATGGAACGTCCGGCGACTGAAAGAAAAAGAATCCCGCACAGCGTTCTTCATCAGCATACTCGCCTGGGGATTCTATGCACTCGCCTTTCCTCCGCTACCGCTTGGCCCCGGAGCAATCGTATTTCTCGCACCCTGGTTCATCATTCTTTTCAAATACAAAATGCAAAGCGCGCTATTCGGCACATTCTGGTCCGGAATCTTCTACAACGCCATTAACTATTACTGGATTTACAACGTAATGAAAGTCGGACCCGCAGGGTTCATCCTATTCGGGCTATTCCTCCTCATTGCATACTTTAGTTTGTACAACACAATCGCCGCAGCCGTATTCGTTAAAGCGCGGGATGTCAAAATAAAAGGATTCCCCGTCTTCCTAGTCCTCTTCCCATTATTTTACGCCGGGCTAGAAATGACGCGCACCTATGGCGATTTCAGTTTTCCGTGGAGCCATTTGGGCTACGCCTTCGGCAACCAGCTTCCACTCCTGCAAGGGCTCTCGCTCATCGGTATTTTCGGCTACACGGCACTCATCATTGCAAGCAACATGATCTTCGCCCTCGGCTTCCTAAAGAACAAAAAAGTGCTCTGGGCAGTCCCCATCCTCTTATTCGCCGTGCTCTGGGTTTATGGCGCAAGCGTCCTCTCCAAACCAGAAGCCCAGCCGTTCTATTTAGCGCGCAACCAAAAAGCGCCCACAATAGCCGTGGTGCAGCCGAGCATCCACCAGACAAAAAAATGGAGCAAGGACTACTATGATTCGGTCATCACCAAAACGTGGAAGCTCATCGACGACAGCACAGACGTAAACAAGCTCGACTTAATCGTACTTCCCGAGACCGCAATTCCAGACTTTATCCGGATGCGGAGCTCCGAAATGCAATGGATCCGCCAGAAGATCAAAGGTTCACAGACAAGTCTATTCGTCGGAGCTCTGGACTATGACAGAAACGGGAAAGAACCCCGTCCCATCAACTTTTACAACAGCGGATTCCTGTTCCACCCTGGCGTATACAAACCCGAACGCTACATAAAAGGGCATCTGGTTCCTTTCAGCGAGCGCATCCCCTTTGACGACGTATTCCCCATTCTCAATTATGTGAACTTCGGAGAAGGCGACTTTGTCGCGGGCAAGGAAATACCCGTATTCAAGCCATTCGATTGGACACCGTTCATCTGTTATGAAGCCATTTACGGAGACCGCATCCGCCAAGCGATCCGCAATGGATCAAAACTTATGGTAAACATAACCAACGATGGATGGTTCGGAATCAGCACGGCCCCCGGGCAGCACCTGAATTTAATCCGCTACCGCGCCATCGAAAACGGATACCCCGTAGTGCGCACGGCGAACAGCGGAATTTCTGTATTCATTGACGAATACGGTCACGAAGACCAGCTCACAGGACTTTTTACAGAAAGAGTCATCAAAAGGAAAATGCCGCTCCGCACAAGAGATACTTTGTACGTACATATCGGCGATGCCGTGGAACACGGGCTTCTCCTCTTTTTCTTTGCTTATTTGATAGCCCTATTCGCTATACGGCGGATTCAGAAAAAATCAACCGATTAAAGACCAAGGCCAATGGCCCGCTTTAGGGCGCATCAATATTTTAGCTTGAGGCAAAAGACTTTCTGCAACCTTAGCCACGGCAGGAGTCACCCAGAGATCTTCCTTGCCAAATCGTACTTCGGCATTTGGCAAAGAAGTGGGTTCCTCTATTTTTGCATCCGCCAGATATTCAAGGCCCTTCTCCAAAAGCTCAACAGGAGTTTTGAGGGCCGTTTCCATCCAAGCATTCTGAAAAGATTCGTCCGCAGGCCCAAAAAGTTCAAGAATATTGTTCAAAGCCTGCTTCGGCATCTTGCAAATTTCTTTAGCCATTAGAAGCACTTGTTTACGCGGCCAAGCATCCTCACCATGGCAAAAATCCAAAATAGGCGCAAGCAGAATCCAGCGCTGATTTGCCGGGCGGGATTTTACCGAACGAAGCATCGAAAGCGCCCCGAGATCCATACCGAGAAGGACATCGGCAGATTGGAGTTCCGGAATATGAGTGTAAAGGTCATCGGGGGATCCGATCACCTTAGAATAAGGAATAAAAGTATGTGCAGCTTCCGGAACAGCCGCGGAAAGTTCGTCTTCCCAAACTCCCAAATCCGAAGCGAAGCCGGATAGCCATGTCCAATTCTGCGACATAAGCCAACCTCTTTTTGAATAAGGGCTACTCTAAAAACTGCTTTGGTTAAGTGAACCGCATGCAAATCGAGCGCAGCAAAAGCAAGCTTGCTTGTTTTTATTGCCAAGATGCAGCTGCGGACGATACATCGTCAATTTATCAAGAACCGAGCAAAGGCAGGAACAATTGAGTTTTTAGAGGTGCCCATAACAACAAAAAGATATAATCCTCTCTTATATTTAGGCAATACTTTTTTTAGTTCGCAAGTTTTTTTTCCGATGGCATAAAAATCCGAGGAAATTAGTTCCTCCATTCTGGAATATTTTAAAAACCCAAAGCGGAGCTTTTCTACTGCTCACTTATTTGAGCTTCATATTCCGCAATATCGGCGAGAAGCGAACGATCATTTGGGTAAAATTTTCTAGCCACCTCTAAAATGCGCAGGGATTCTTTTGTATTGCTTTTAACGCCCCACTCATAGGCCAAATTGCGAAAGCCGTACAAGGCCTCCGAATCCCCTGCTTCTGCGGCCAAAAGGTAGGCCGATTCGGCGCGTTCATACCAATGGGCATCGAATGCCAAATTTCCTAAGAATATCGCGGCATCCGCATTTTTAGGGTCGATGGCGAGAATTTCAGAAAGAGTTTCCATCGCTGCATACGGATTTCCCGATTCGGAAAGGACTTCGGCTAATTTGTACATAACATTCTCATTGTCCGATCTTGCGGACAACGCTTCCTTGTAGAAGGCGGCACTTTCTATGAAATTTTTCTGAGTGCGCTCTACATCACCCGCATATACCAAAAAATCCACTTCTTCCGGATGGTGCGCATAAGCCTCCCGCACGCGCTTCACCGCAGCCTTAGCATCGCCAAGAGCAATTTCCGACTCTGCCGTCCGGTACACAAGCCCGATATCGTCCGGATCCAAGTTGGAAGCTTTCGTAAAAGCGCGCAGCGCACCTACCTTATCGCCCGAACGGGAAGAAGCCTCACCTAGGAATTCCCAGGCAGAAACGTTAGACGGATCGATTAAAAGCCCGCGGCGGTATGCGGCAACGCTCTCAGGAAACTCTCCGAGCCTAAAAAGGACAGAAGCCAAGTTGAAAATAGCCGGCGCCGATTTGCCATCCGAAGCATCCACAGCCTTGCGGTACGCAGCGGCAGCTTCCGGAAACTTTTCCTGCTGGAACAGACAATTTGCAATATCAAAAGAAGTTTCAAATAAAGGAGCCCCGCGATCCTGAGCCTTGCGGAATAAAATTTCCGCATACGCAAACTTGCCCTCCGAATACAAGGCCTTTGCGCGGTTGAACAAATCTTCAGAAGACTGAGCTGCAAAAGCCACCGAGCAAAGCAGACCGATTAAGAACAACTTAAAGAATTTCATAATTAGGGTATCTCTAAAAATTGCTTTGGTGAAGTGAAATTATCAAGAACCGAGCAAGAAACATGAACACTTAGGAGCTTGCTCCTTAGTGAGAATGATCCCTGTGGGAGCAGGAACGAATAGTGGCCAATACTGGCGGTATTGATGCCTTCGGCATCCGCTTCTCCGCCTCGATCATGATAGTGAACGAGTTCACTACCTGAGATCCTCGGCTTGAGCGCTCTTGGCCATCTTTGAGTGACGACAGTCGCAAAGGTCGAATGCAGCGCAAAAGCTTGCTTTTGCATTGCTGAGACCCAG
>JALNVO010000193.1 GCA_023231365.1 Fibrobacteraceae bacterium
GGACGGGCTTACGACAATATCTACATCGAACGGTTCTGGAAGACCATCAAGTACGAGGACATCTACCTGAAAGGCTACGGGACGATGAAGGAGTGCAGGGCAGGGATTGCGGAGTTCATCTGCAGGTACAACGACAGGAGGGAACATTCGTCTCTTGACGGGCATGCCCCTTCTGACGTATATTTCAAACGTGTGACATTGAGGAAAGTCGCATGACGCAAATCTTTCAACTAACGAACCAAAATTTTTTGTTGAAAAAATCCGGCCACCTCAGAATAATAGCAGCACATCATGTAATGGCCAAGCTACGATTTCAGTTCCAATGACAATTACAATTCCAGATGGACAAACGGTTTCTTTTGCCGGTTGCTGGTAATCTTTTCATAATTTAATTGAAGCCTGCAATACAATGCAGGTTTTTTTTGCTTTTAGCCAAAGATGATTCCCTTTGTCTAGCTCCGAAATAACGCTCGAGTGCCGGTTCCTGTGTTGGATTTTGTCCTGCAAAGATTCTCATACCCGTCATCTTCACAAAAAATGAAGAATTCCGTGCAAACAGAGAATAAACTAAAGAAAATGCTCCCGACAAATAATTCGTGCTTCGAGGAGAACGTTTGTCGCCCTCTCCGCGTAGAGAGCTTCTTGAAAAGCAGAAATTTATTTTATCTACATTCCCTTGACATATTGGCAGGCGCGGTTGCGACCTGTATTTTTGGCATAGTACAACGCTTTGTCCGATTTGTCAATGATGCTGTTGACTGTATCGCCGTCTTCTCTTGCCGCATAGCCTAAGCTGACTGTGATGCTTATTTCTTGCCCGCCCGATTCTAGTTTTATTTTTTTCTTTTCAATGGAACTGCGGATGCGCTCAGCTATTTTTGCTGCATTGTCGGGCGTTGTTCCTGGGAGGAATACGGTGAATTCTTCACCGCCGAATCGGACTGGCATATCGGAGGGGCGGAGGGCTTCGACCAGGGTTTGTGCGACAGTCATTAGAATTTGGTCGCCGGCGAGGTGCCCGTAAGTGTCATTGATTTTTTTGAAGTGGTCTATGTCCACCATAAATGCAGCAAGCGCAAAATTGCCCGCATTGCTCCGTTTCATTTCGCGGGTGTACATGCTTTCGAGCCAATGTCTGTTGTGAAGGCCCGTGAGGGGATCTATCGTTGCATTTTGTTCTACGTATTTGATGTGGTTCTGTTCTGCAAAGACGATTTTGTTGCTGTAGCGTACGCGCTGGCTTAAGATGTGGATCATATTGAGGCAGAGTGGGTGCGATACATTGAGAATGGCTTTTGCGGTGGGTGCGGATATGGAAAGCAGGGTGCTGTTCATTTTGGCGATGACCCAAGCGCTTGGGTCGGCATTGTCGAATACGGACATTTCTCCAACGCAGGTTCCGGGACGCACGTCGCCCAGATGCATTCCTTCTTTGCCTTCCATCTTGACTTCCAAAAGCCCGTCGATAAGGATGAGCAGCCGGCGTTCTTCTGTTTTAGGGTTGATGAGGACGTCGCCTTCCTTTGCGTTGATGATGGGGCAGGTGAGGAGATACCCGGCTATGCTTTCGAATAGAACTCCTTTAAAGAGATTCAGCGAATGGAAAGTGGCCCGCGTGATGGGCATTGTTTCGAGTGTTTCTTCCTGCATAAGTTCAACATACATTTTTTAAAATGCGGTGCACAATAAATGAACTTTGATTTTCTCCCTAAACCCAGCTCACCGTTTTTTCTATGATGGAAAAATTTTCTATTTAACTAAATTTGAAGTTATGAAGAAAATTTCGCTTACGGGCATCAAGCCCACAGGAACGCCTCATTTGGGCAATTATCTAGGTGCTATCCGCCCGGCTCTCGAGCTTACCAAAAATTACGATACCGTCTATTTCATTGCGGATTATCACGCGCTGACGACGGTGCATGATGGCGCTGAGATGCACGATAATATTCACAAGGTAGCGGCGACTTGGCTTGCGATGGGGCTTGATCCAGAAAAGGGCCTTTTTTATAAACAGAGCGATATCCCTGAAATTTTTGAGCTCAGTTGGGCATTGAGCTGCTTTACGCCTAAGGGCTTTATGAACCGCGCTCACGCTTATAAGGCGAAGGTGGAAGCGAACCGCGCCGAGAATTTGGATTTGGACACGAACATTAATATGGGCCTTTATTGCTATCCGTGCCTGATGGATGCAGACATCTTGATGTTCGGCGCCGATGTAGTGCCGGTGGGCAAAGATCAGAAGCAACACGTGGAATTCGCTCGCGATGTGGCAATCCGTTTTAATAAGCAAATGAACAAGGATGTGTTCACGATTCCAGAACCGCTGATTCAAGAATCGACGGATGTGATTCCGGGGCTTGATGGTCGCAAGATGAGTAAATCATACGACAATACCATTGAAATTTTCTTGGAGTCCAAAGCTTTGAAAAAAAAGCTCGGCAAGATAGTGACAAACAGTCAAGGGATTGAAGAACCCAAGGATCCTGATTCTTGCAATGTGTTCAAGCTGTTTAAACTTTTTGCAACGGAGGACGAATGTGCAGATCTCGCTGCAAAATATCGGGCAGGTGGTATGGGTTGGGGCTACGCTAAGGGTGAACTCCAGCGTGTACTGGAACGCACGTTCGGTGATGCGCGGGAAAAGTATTTTGATCTGATGGCACACCCGGAACGCATTGATGAGATCCTTTGCGCGGGTGCTGAAAAAGCCCGCCCGGTGGCTAAGGCCCGTTTGGAACAGGTGCGCGAAGTAATTGGCGTGGGCAAAATAGTTTAATTTGTTATTATAACAAATTAAAAAAAGCCGCATAGAGACGGCTTTTTCTATTGGGTGGAGTAAATTACGATTCTTTATGGGTGGTAACCCAAATGCGTCCATCGATGATTTCTGTGATGCGAACCTTGGCTCCAGATTCTATCATCTCGCCTTTTGTCTGGACATCAAAGAGCTTGTCTTTGAAGCGGGCGTGGCCCACTGGGCGGAGTGGAGTTTCTGCTGTACCGCTATCGTTCACTTTCACTTGTACGATGTCTTCTGTTGGAGACACTGCTTGGGCGAGATCTGTCTTGAGCATTGGTGTCCAGCCTTCGGGGAGAAGAGGTATCAGGTACTTGGAGGCGAGAATGGGGAAGAGTGCTGCGACGATTGCACACCCTGCGATGTAGAGGATAATTTCGATAGCCGGAGACTCTCCTTCCTTGAGCTCGGGGAAGAACCCGGGGAGGCTTGAAACATCAAACGTGAGGATGAGGGCCGCCCCCATACAGACGATACCTGCGATACCGAAAATGAATGTGCCTGGCATCACTAGGATTTCAACGACAAAGAGTATTGCTCCTAAAGCGAGAAGAATCGCCGGGAGATAGCTGTCGAGGTGATTTGCGTATTGGCCGAGGAATACGGTGGCGATGAGGATAATGCCTGCGATACCAAAAATTCCAAAGCCGGGGGTTTTAAATTCGATATAAAGTGAACCGAATCCCAATATGAGAAGGATACCGGAAATGGATGCAATGAAACGTGCGAGTTTTTCGCTCCAAGTAATTTTGATTTCGTGCTTCTGCTCGATGCCGAGAGACTTTTCGAACGAGGCTTTGTTTTCTGGAGTTCCTTTGGAAAAATGGAGGGCTATTGCTTCTTCATCGGTCATCGTAAGAAGTTCGCCGGAATCTACGAGAACTTTCGGAGTACTCCAGAGAGCTTTTTCTTTTTTGCTCCATTTGTCATACTTGCTCGCTTCTACGGCCAAAGTGCTATCGCCTTTTTTGAGTTCATATACAGCTAGGTCGGGGGAAACCATTGCCATCGAGAGAAGTTCCGGATAGTGGTTCTTTTGTGCGAGATTGCGAAATTTGGCGCGGAGTGGGGATTGTATCTTTTCGCCGACGATCGTTGGAGTCCCGTCGCTATTTTGTACGATAGGTGCGCAATCGCCGATGGTTGTTCCCGGAAGCATATAGAGCTGTTTGCTTGAAAGGGCGATGAGGGCGCCTGCGCTGATTGCCTTTTTAGAGACGAAAGCTATGGTCTCTGCCTTTTTGATCCCCATAATGGTATCGACAATGTCGAAAGCCGCATCCAATCGACCGCCGAATGTATTGATGTCGAAGATGATATAATCCGGATTCTTTTGTACCGCCTCTCCGATGGCGCGGGACGCGTATTCATACATGCCCGGGTCTACGTCGCCTTCAAGCGTTATCCAAGCAGCTGTTTTTGCTTGTGTGTAAGAGGCCGTTAAAAGGAGGAAAAGAATTAGGAGTAATTTTTTCATAACTATAATCTATAAAATGTAATGGGCATTGCTCGGCTAACGAGTGGAGACTAGGGGATCATCGGCCCTCAAACTTCAAAAATGGAGAGAACTATCGCAATTATTTTGTAATTGAACGTTAGCAGCTTTTTAATGTTTATGAACTACGAGTTTTGCTTACTGTTGCGAGTCGGCGGTAATGGTACAAACTGCAGAAGTTGTCTCAAGCTTCTATCTTTTGAGGCTCGGTTTTCCACCGGCGACGCGGAGTTCTTGAATTTTGGCGAGTACGGCTTTGTCTGCATGGAGTATTTTGGTAAGTCCTGTAGGTGTGAGCCCGAAAGCCCGAGCGGCTTCTTTTGTATCACCTTTGTTGGAGGCTACAATGTCAAGTACGTCGGCAATGAATTGCGGATAGAGCGCATTTGAGTGCTGTATGTGCCCAATGCTTCCTGGAAATTTGAGAAGAGACGCTGCTTTGGGTGCTTCGCGTACGTTGAGGGCAATTGCCATCCGCAATCTGTGCAGCGCGTGTACCTTGTTTTCATTTGCGCTGCGGCTTTCGCAAGATTTGATTGCTAAATTGTAAGCATCCAGCCGAAGGTTGACTCCGGAGTTTGTCTTGTTGCGGAATTGTCCACCAGGGCCGCCTCCTTGGTATCCGGTACATTTGCAGGCCCGGAGTAGTTCATCAAGAGGCATTTTTAGATAGGAATCGCGATGCATTATAAAAAAAATACAATATTCGCTTTGCTTATAGCAGTCCTCTTCTTTGCTTGTGCAGGCTCTAACAATGAAACGGCGTCTTCGGATGCAGTCACGTACCGGCAATCTCAAGAAGAAAAGCTCGCTTTGCTGGAAAAGACTTATGCAACGATGCAGGAAAAGGTTATGGCAAACGTTCCCCCGGAGAGCCTCCTTGAATTTATTACGGATTCTTCTCGCTACTGGATGGATTCTCTGCAACTTTATGCAAAGACTTCACCCAAGGCAGATGTAGAGACGAAACAGTTCTGTGAAATACTTGCCGTACTTTTTTACCGCGTAAACGAATACGAAAAGGCTTGGAAGCCGAATATGAATTCGGATTACCGCATGCTTTCTCTTGTGACGGGAAAGGCCGGGCTTATTCAGAGGGCGGCGGGGCTCAAACTAGGGCCTTTTGAAGTTAAGAA
>JALNVO010000194.1 GCA_023231365.1 Fibrobacteraceae bacterium
GCACTACGCGTCCCTTGGTCAACGCAACATCAATCACTCCGGTATAAGTACTCCAGAAAGAGGAAACGGTTGGCTCGTTGATATGCAAGCGCACGCTATTGGTTCCTAGCAATCTAACGAACTCTCCAACGACACGTTCCGCGATGACGGATGCTGATTCATAAGTATCAGTAAGCAAGCTTCCAGACACTAAGAGTACATCCGAAACGAAGTTATCTCGCTTATCAGCCCAATTAACGCCACGGAATTGATTGGTTATCGCAAACGCATTCAAACACGCCACAGCCGTAATTGCCAAAATTTTTGAAACACGCATAGGACCACCCTTTATAAGCAGGGCCACCAGCCCCACTAAGCGATTTTACAGTCCTTAAAATACCTCTTAAAAAACGAGTATTTAGGGGAGGAACTAAACTTTCATTGTCAATTCATCCATAAGGAAGTCTATCCTTTGCAGGATTTTTTTTAACGTCAACAAAATGGGCTGAAACCGCTAAATTACTGATTTCAAAAATCTTAAAGCCGGACAAAGAACTACCCCCGCACGAAGGTACGGGAAATTGATCCCTAGACATTAAAGCAGCAAGTATCGTTTGAATCAAATAAAATGCAGAAAGGAGATCAACGCGGAACGAAAGAAATAAGGGCCCCTCTAAAAATTCCTTTTCTATGAAGAGAATCCGGTTCCCGCCAGGGAACGTCAGGATTCGAAGAGCCGGACTCTAGGCCGGCCACAAAGCTCACGCTCTGATTCGGTGGTATTTCAAGAACAAGATGGACGTGATCCTTCTGGACGTTACCCTGAATTATCGTCAGGCGCTTCCATTCGCAAAGACGCCGGATCACGTCGCGGACATAAAAGCGAACCTCTACGTCCATCACACGGAATCTATATTTTGGGCACCAGATGATGTGATTCTTGCATTCGTAGACGGTATGACTTAGTTTCTTCAATGATGAGGGCATCTGAATCTCCTTGTTGGACATTTGCCTGTCCAAGGAATCTATGCCCTCTCATCACCATTTCCGGTTTACTATACTCCAAGCATAGCTATAGAATACGGAAGCCCCGCGCAGAGCACGGGGGTTTCTTTTGACTAAAGTACCTCTTGCTCTGCCTCAACAAAGTCAAAGCAAGCTTTGCCGCTGTATTCGGCTTTTGCAACAGTCGTCTCTCATCGTCTCTCAAAGTGGCGAAGAGTGCTCAAGCCGAGCCTCTCAGGTAGCGAACTTGTTCGCTATCAAGACCTGAGGTACCGAAGCGGATGCCGAAGGCATCCATACAGAGAGTATGTACGCTTCGCGTTACCCCTGCGGTTCGGTCATACTCAAGCAAGCTTGAGCGCGACTCTCAATTTGGACGATGTTAGCGTCCGCAGCTGCATCTCGGCAATAAAGGCAAGCAAGCTTGCCTTTGCAGCTCTCGATTTACAAGCTGTTCACTTAACCAAAGCAGTTTTTAGAGATGCCCTTTAAAAGGGTCTCGCAAGCTTACAGACCATAAACTTTGCACTTACTGTTCATCAATATATCGTCGAAGCCTTTGGGAATTTCTTAAATACATGGATTTTTCTGCCTGTCAATTTTACAAAAACAAGACCTTTATGTTTAAATCCATTTTCCCAAGACTTTGAATTAAATCCAGAAAGACCGATAAGCGCCACTATCCACTCCACAAAAAAAGTCCCGAGCAAACTGCGCGAGACTTCATGTGCATTTACTCTACCCGGTATTATATCTTCACTGTGGTGAACAAGAACGGTTCGCCATCTGCTTCGTTCGCTTCAAGGCCGTCCGCAGATTTTGCCCAGATGAGTTCCGTGGTCTGGGTTTCATTCTTCACGTAATCTTCATTTTCGCCAACAGCCTGTTTGAACGTTTCGCTTTCGGAATAGAGCGTAACAATTATTTTGTCAGTAATCGCATAGTCCTGATCCTTGCGGCGGTTCTGAATACGGTTTATGAGTTCACGGGCAATGCACGCGCGCTTGAGTTCCGGGGTAATCTTGAGATCGAGCGCCACTGTGTAATGAGCATCGGCATTCACGGCAAGGCCCTCAGCGACTTCGCGTTGTATCATCAAACAATCTGCACCGACTTCGCCGAAATCAAATTTAAGGGACTCGCCATCCTGGATCTTTTGAATCTCTGGGCCTTTGAGCGCCGCGAGCTTTTGCGAAATAGACTTCATGTTTCTCGCATAGTCCGGACCCTTGGCTTTGATCGCCATAAAGTTCGGTTTCGCGGAAAGTTTTACAAGCTTCGTTTCATCGCTTTCAAATTTCATTTCGCGCACGTTGAGTTCTTCGAGTATCAGGTCCATCATACTCTTTGCGACCTTTTCATCTTCTTCAGTGTGCGGGACAATCGTGATGTTAGAGAGCGGCTGGCGATTCTTGACATCCTTTGTGGCACGGATGACGCGGCCCATTTCAACGATGCCGCGGACGCGGGCCATTTTTTGCACCAAGACTTCGTCCATCAAGCTATTGTCTGCGCTCGGGAATGTGCATAAATGAACGCTTATGGGAGCTGTCTTATCGACTTCGCGGACAAGTGTCTGATAGATTTCTTCAGCGAGGAGAGGAAGGAACGGCGCAAGGATTTTGGAGAGATCCACAAGCACTTTATACATCGTGGCGTATGCAGAATTCTTATCGCCATCATTTGCGCTTTTCCAAAAACGGCGACGACTACGGCGCACATACCAGTTGGTGAGCTGATCGACAGCATCAACTATTGCCGGAACTACATTGTAAAGGCGATAGGCCTTCATTTCCGTTTCGACCTTGACAGCCAAATCCTGGAGCACGGCGAGCATCCAGCGATCCAGTTCATTGTCGCTCTTGATTTCTTCACCCGGATGCCAAGTGAGCTGTCCCTTGCCTTCGTCGGCGTTGTGGTTACTCACAAAGAAACTCACTGCGTTCCAAAGAGGAAGCATCACTTGCTTTACGATACCCTTCACGCCTTCTTCCGAAAAGCGGAGATCTTCGGCCTTGAGAGCTGCGGAATTGATCATAAACAAACGAATAGCGTCAGCACCCGTTCGGCTAATGAGCTCGTTCGGGTCCGGATAATTGCGTTTGCTCTTGCTCATCTTGGATCCGTCTTCAGCGAGGATGATTCCATTTACAATCACGTTCTTGAACGCCGGTTTTTGGAAAAGAGCATTCGAAAGAATCGTAAGCGTATAGAACCAACCGCGGGTCTGATCGAGGCCTTCAGCGATGAAGTCCGCCGGGAATGCGGATTCTACAGCGTCCTTGTTTTCAAACGGATAATGGTTCTGCGCATAAGGCATCGAACCGGATTCGAACCAGCAATCGAAAACTTCGCTCGTGCGGTGGAATTCCTTGCCATCCTTCCTGATCACGACCTTATCGACAAAATGCTTGTGCAGATCGTCGAGGCGGACGCCCGAGAGCTTTTCGAGTTCTTCAATAGAGCCAACGGCAATCTTTTCGCCATCTTCGGAAAGCCACACAGGAATCGGGGTACCCCAAAAACGGTTCCGGCTAATATTCCAATCGCGGGCATTTTCAAGCCATTTGCCGAAACGCCCATTCTTGATATGGTCGGGAACCCAGTTCACCTTCTGATTGTTCTCAATCATCCATTCCTTGAGCGGCTTCGTTACACCATCCGCATCGGTAACAGGAGCTTCTACGTTCAAGAACCACGTTTTAAGCGCGCGATAGATAAGGGGAACACCCGTGCGCCAGCAATGCGGATAGCTATGCACAATCGTGTCTTGCTTGAAAACGCGGCCCTGTTCCTTGAAAAAGCGGATAATGCTCTTGTCGGCTTCCTTAGCACCGAGGCCTTTCCACATCGGAACTTTATCGGTAAATTTGCCTTCCGTATCAAGCGGATCAAAAAGGCCTAGACCTAACTGGGCACCCAGTTGGAAATCTTCTTCACCGAAGCTCGGAGCGATATGCACCGCACCAGCACCATCTTCCGTGCTCACAAAATCTGCAGCATAAATCTTGTAATGCTTGGCAAGTTCCTCCTTGCTCACAAATTCATCTGAAATGTGAGAAAGCGCCTCGTAAGAAAGGCCGACCAAATCCTTGCCCATACAAGAATCCACAATATTCGGGTTCTTGAAATATGCCATCGTACGGGAATCCGCAAGCCAGTATTTTTTGCCCTCGAATTCCACCAAGTTGTACTTCATATTTCCGCCAACAGCAATAGCGAAGTTGGAATACAAAGTCCATGGAGTCGTCGTCCAAACGAGCAGGTTCGTACCCGCGAACTTCGGGTCTTCGGACTCAAGCGGGAAAATGAGCGTAAGGGAAGGATCCTGGCGGTCCTTATACCCCTGATTCGTCTCAAAGTTAGAAAGCGGCGTCGCAAGAGCAGGGCTGTAGGGCTGGATGCGGTAACCCTGATAAATTAATCCTTTATCGAAGCATTGCTTGAACACCCACCAAACGGATTCCATGAACGTCTTGTCCATGGTCTTGTAACCTTTGTCAAAGTCCACCCAGCGGCCCATGCGGCGCACCGTTTTTTTCCACTCGCCCGTATATTTGAGCACGGCACCCCGGCAAGCTTCATTAAAATTACCTTCGCCATAAGCCTTGATTTCGGCAACGCCCGCGAGCTTGAGCTCTGTCTGGATAAGCGATTCAATCGGAAGACCATGGCAGTCCCAACCAAAACGGCGCGGAACGCGGAAACCTTTCATCGTCCAATAGCGCGGAACAATATCCTTGATCGTACCCGCGAGCAAATGCCCATAATGCGGAAGGCCCGTCGCAAACGGAGGCCCATCATAAAAATTGAACGTCGGAAGTTTTTCGCTCTCCTTGAGCGAAGCCTTGAAATCATTATCCTTGTCCCAAAGCGCAAGAACTCGTTCTTCTATCTGGGGAAAGGTTTCATCTTTTTTTACTTCACGGAACATAATAGACCTCTAGGCCACAAAACAGCCTCTTAAATACGCCGCAAATTTAGAAAAATGCAATCTTTCTTTTTGGGCGTGTCCTCCAATTGCTGCGCAATTCTCGGTCGGGCCCTACTTTTATGTGCCCGCATGCGGGCTTTTCGCCCGCCCGCCGGCACTATAAAAGCGAAGCCATGGCGAGAGCGACGGAACTGCAGCAATTCACGCATGCAAACGTTATAAGCAAAGCTCTCGCCCAGTCTTCGCCCGTCCGGGTCAAGGCCCCTCACGCGAAGGAAAAAACATTCGCACATCAAGTTTCTATACAAATTACTTTATACTTAATAAGAAGAAAGCCTAGAGAATCGAACCAAACCTTCTACGATACACACAAGATTCCGGGTCGAGCCCGGAATGACTGTGACAATGACGCGGAACGAATTCCCCATTCCGCAAAAGCGGACCTCTCAGCGTCACCCCGGACGATACCTATGTGTAAATGCGCCTCCTAAATGTCACCCCGGACGAC
>JALNVO010000195.1 GCA_023231365.1 Fibrobacteraceae bacterium
CTCTCAAAGTGGCGAAGAGCGCTCAAGCCGAGCATCTCAGGTAGCGAACTCGTTCGCTATCAAGACCTGAGGCACCGAAGCGGATGCCGAAGGCATCAATACATCCAGTATTGACGCTTCGCGTCATCGCCTGCATTTCGGTCATACTCAAGCAAGCTTGAGTGCGACTCTCAATTTGGGCGATTTTAGCCGCTTTTGTGCTTGCGCACTTGTCGGTGCAACTCGGCAATGTGCATGCAAGCATGCCCGCAGCTCTCGTTTTAGGCGACAATCGTTCCTGCTCTTGCTCGGTTCTTGACAATTTCATTTCACCAAAGCAATTTTTAGAGGTGCCCTAAAGCTTATAGAACCTTTTTTAATGGGTTTCCCTTGCCGTCTTTTCGCTTTTTTTTAAATTTGTGGTGCACTGAGCTATGGTGTAATGGTAGCACAACAGATTCTGAATCTGTTTGTCTAGGTTCGAATCCTGGTAGCTCAATAAAAATAGGATCTCTAATTAGAGGTCCTTTTTTGTGCTCTCCAAAAGTTCTTGCTGAATAAATTGGCGGCGATACTTCGCTATCGTTCATTGCTAGGTCGCGTTCCACGCTGTTTTTGATTTTTCAAGAGTGTTTTATTAAGTTATTTAAGTTATCTTTAAAAGGTCTAAATATAAGGAGCCTTATGAATCGGTTTTTGGTTTGTTCGGGAATTCTAATGCTTTCCATAATACTCGCTTCTTGCGATGATCAATCTACGGCGGCATCGACCGAAAATTCAAGTTCGAGTGTAATTCTGCCTGTTGCCTCTAGTTCGAGTGATGTTGTTATTTCAAGTTCAAGTTCAAGTTCAAGCGCGATGGAAGTGTCGAGCTCTAGCGGGATTTCTCTTTCGACGCCGGGTTGTGCGGTGGAATCTGCATCGGGTTTTGGCACGGATAGCTATTGCCTTGTGCTTGCCGATGGCTCGATGACCGAAGCGAAGTGCCATTCTGTAAAAGTTGTAGCACCTGTAGTTACTATTGCATACAAGCCGGATGGCTGCGAAAATTTGACGGGGAGTCAGTATTGCACGTTTGAGGAAGGCATTGTCTATATCTACAAAAGAAGCATCTCTTCGGATTGTACGCCTTATTATACGCACTTGAAAGAAACGATGTAATTTGCGGTCTCCTCTAAAAATTCATTTGCTGCAAATTTTAGTGCAATACTTCCCGATAGGTCGGCATAAAAAGGGCTTAAGACTATCCTGTATTGGCCAAGTCTCTCTTCTTTCGCACATTCATGTGCGAAGGATCAGAGGTTCTCCCTGAAGGGATCGTTTGGTGCTAAGCGCTAAGTAGTCTCGTTAACCACTAAAGAGCCAAGAGCCCCTGTTTCCCATTTTTCTTGACTATTGGACGACTTTATCGTCCGCAGGGGTATCTCGGCGGCAGGCGAGCTTGTCTTTGCTTTGCTTGATTTCCATGCTATTCGCTTCATTGAAGCAATTTTTAGAAGTTCCCTTGCGTTAATTGTGCAAAATGGGAGGAGCATTTTTTACCTTTGCTCCATGGCTGCTGCGGAATTTTTTGATTATTACGGAAATCTTTTTGGCGAACGCTGGCCCTCGCTTTTAGAGGCTTTGCACGGCGAGGCTGTTTACAAGACTATCCAATATGAGGGGGGAGAAGAACCCTATTATTTGGACGAAGCTTCTGTTTTTGCGGCAAAGTCCCTGGATGTGCATTCGGGAATGAATGTGCTCGATATGTGCGCGGCTCCTGGCGGAAAATCGCTTGTGATTGCTGGCGCTCTTGCGGGCGAAGGCTCTTTGCAGTGCAATGACCGTTCTCCCGACAGGCGCTTACGTTTGAGTCGCGTTGTTGAAAATTGTCTCCCGGAAAAGTTCCGGAGTATTATCAAAGTAACGGGGTATGATGGCGCAAAATTCGGAATGTGCCGCCGTGAGGAATTTGACCGGATTCTTTTGGATGCGCCATGTTCTTCGGAGCGCCATGTCCTTGAAGGTGAAAAATACTTGGCGGAATGGTCGCCGAAGCGCATTTCGCATTTGGCGATTACCCAGGGCTCTTTGCTCGCATCCGCAATAGATTCCCTCAAGTTCGGCGGGAAAATGATTTACAGCACTTGTGCGCTGTCCTCTGCAGAAAATGACGATGTGGTGCGCAAAATATTAAAAAAGCGCGCGGGAAAATTCCGCGTGCTTAAACTGAATCCTAGAATAGAAGGAACCGATGCCACTGAATTCGGGCTTCATATACTACCCGATCGCTGCGGTGGCCGCGGTCCTATTTTCTGTGCCCTTCTTGAAAAGATTTAGTTTGTACTAATCATCCGGTTCAAACTCGCTTTTAGAAACGCCACAGACGGGGCAAGTCCAATCGTCCGGGATGTCTTCAAATGCGGTCCCCGGCTTGATTTCCGAATCCGGGTCTCCTTTCTCGGGGTCATAGACATATCCGCAAACTTTGCAACGGTATTTTTTCATCTCTTTCTCCTTGATTTAAAAAACTTGGAAAAGACACCTGCACAAGATTTAAATTATTTTTCGGATATGAGGATTTCTTTCCATACATTTCTTTTCGTCTTTTCCGCTCTTTTTGCATCTCTTTTTGCCCGCGAAGTTCCTGTTCGCTATACGCTTCTTTCGGATTCGTCGGAACACGATGCAACATTTATAAAACTTGCTGCCGATACGGTCTATCTCTTGCCTCTGGATTCTTCTTCCAGGGTTTTTGTTCAAAAGCAAGACGATAAGCTTGCGGAAAAAATTGCTCCATCGGACTCGGTCGAAGAAGATTCTCTAGAAATGGGAGGATCGTTTTCAAGTTCAAGCGATGCCCCTGCGGACGTTTCTCCTGTAGCGGAAGCACCCTCTTCGTCTTCAGCTGCCGCGGATGATTTCGAAGCGGCTCTCAAAGCTTCGGAGGAGAAGGCTCTTGCCGATTCTATTGCCAAGGTAAAGGCTGTGGAAGATTCTCTGCGGGCGAAAGCTGTGAAGGATTCGCTTGCCGTAGAAGCCTCGATTCCTATCGAAGCGAAATACATCCGGATTTTCAAAATGGATTTTAAACGGCTGACGAACTTGGAAGATGGGGGCCCGGTCGATTTATCCCTTAAGGATTATGTGTTCCCGGACTCTATAGAAGAGGAAGAACCGCTTTATCCAGAAGGCAAAGCTAATTTGTTTGTAACAACAGTTCCCGATAGTTGCGAGTTGTTCATCAATGGGGAAGACTTGGAAATGGCTTCTCCTGATACCATCAAAAATATAAAGCCTGGCAAATACACGATCTCAGTGAAAAAGCAATTGAAGAATGTCGATTGGTGGGGCACTCAAACGGTAAAAATCAATGGGGATTCTTTGAATAAGATTCAAATTTCCGTGGAACGCCCCAAGACCCGTCTAACGGTTGCGACGATTCCGGATGGCGTAGAAGTTTATCTGGATCGGCAACCGAATGAAAGTATTATGCCGGAATATTTGACGGACGTTTCTTTTGAGACAAAGCCATCCACAAAAACGGTCGTGTATCTCCGCAAGGTAGGCTATTTGGATACGGCTATCGTTACGGAAGTGCATGCATTTATGCCGAACCCAGTGTATGTAGAACTGGAAGCCGTCGATAATTTGAGCGTCGTAGAAATGCAGCGGGAATACAATACGGAACGGTCTCACCGCTATGTAGGCCGTGGGATTCTCTGGAGTTCGATCGCTCCGATTATTGCAGGGGGCGTTTTCTGGTACCTTGCCGAACGGGATTGGAGCGATGCCGCCGATAAGAAAACTCAATATAATTTAAGTGCTTTTGAAAGTGCCGATACGCAAAAATTGGTGAAGGACAATAAGGATCTAAATGATTCCGGAGATAAAAAGGGACTTATTGCAGCGGGCTTCGGTGTGCTTGGCGTGGGGCTCTTTGTTGCGGGATTTGTGCTAGCCTTTTAGAATTTAGGCGGCGCTTAAACTGTCTGCGGTTTATTTTCTAAAGCGCAGTCTCGCATAATTGCAAAGTGGATGTTTTAGACAAAGTATTTGTTTTCGCCGTGGCAAAATAGACTGTAGTCTTTTTTATTTTGAATAATTTTTAATTTATATGGTGTCGTGAACGGTATGATTAGCTCATTCCCGACGATCTTTGCACCGCTTTCCGGGCGGATCCGGCTTTGGAAAATCAGCTATTTCATCAGCTCCGCTTTAAGCGCGGAAACATCTTTTTCGTATAAAGTAAAATTTGCATTTTTCAACTCTTCGTCACTGCCGTAACCATATCCCACTGCAATGGATTCTATCCCGTTCGCCGCAGCCGCAACGGCATCGTATTTCCGGTCTCCAACCATCACCGTTCCCTCTTTTAGAACTTTGTATGTATCTAGAATGTAGCGCAGAATTTCCGTCTTTTCGGATCGGGTCCCGTCCAGATTGCTCCCGACGATTTCATCCAAATAATCCGCCAATCCGAAGTGCCGCATAATTCTTAAGGCGAAAGAAGAAACCTTGGATGTCGCGAGAATCAAGCGCTTGTTCTTGGATTTCAGTTCGCTCAGAAGATCTTCGATACCTTCATAAACTTTGTTTTCAAAAATACCCTTGTCTGCAAAATATTCCCTGTAAAAAGCAATCGCCTTAATCGCCTCGTTTTCACTCAGTCCATAGAATTCCTGAAAAGCCGCTTTCAAAGGCGCTCCAATGAAAGGAATGAGTTTCTCCAGATCGTTTTCTTCAATGCCCATGCGCTTCAAAGCGAATTGCACCGACTTGGTAATGCCTTCCTTAGGGTCCGTAATCGTGCCGTCCAAGTCAAAAAGAATCGTGGAATATTTCATGGTAGAACCTTTAGAATAGAGAGAGGAGAGAGAAAACAAAATAGATATTTCTCTTTGAAGCCAGGAGCGTTTTAGGTGGGCGTGCCCGGCACTTCTGAAAGAAGTTCCGGTCGGGTGCTACTCGCCCGCTACGGCCTTTATTTGCACCGCGGATTCCAAACGCCGTATCGGGCTCCCCGGGCCGCGCGCGTCCCGGCACATCCGTGTGACGCCCCCTCACGCAACGCAGGATGGCAACTGAGATTTTGGCCAAATACGCCAATCATATTCTCACGTGCAGTCGGAATCGGGCAAGTTCCTCACCCCTTAGGGGCTCGTGTTGCGTGTATTTCCCAGCCTTCGTAGCACTCTTTGTCTGTGTTCCCCGCACACGCGGGATGAACCGGTCAATGATGCTTTCAAGAGGTATGCTAGGCAAAGGGTCTCAAGATAGGCTTTGAATACGCCTGCACGCGGAAGAAACTCGCAAAGACAGACCCTTTTTTTGCTATTATGGTACGAGTTTTGGATTAGATCTACTAATGAGGTAAAAATGAAACGTATGCTGTTCTGTTTATCTCTTGCAATGGCCTTCATCTTTATGGGCTGTGCAGGGACGTTTCC
>JALNVO010000196.1 GCA_023231365.1 Fibrobacteraceae bacterium
AAGTCTGTCGCCTTCTTCGGAAAGCACATCCATTTGCACGAGCACGAGCAAGACGACGATAATACCCGCAAAAACAAGCCCCAAATAATGAGCCGCTTTGCGTAACTTTTCTTTGTTTTCAAGAGAGGGCATTGACGGAACCTCCAGTTAAAATCCACACGACAAGTCCGATCATCACTAAAAAGCTCACCACCGCGTTTGCCAAAAAGAAATCGCGGTTCATGGCGTCGAGCGAATCGGATTTTCTGAACAAATGAATGTATACGATAGCCACAGTCATAAGACCTGTCACAGTCCACCAGGCCCAACCCATACGCCAGACAAATCCAAACACCACGCAGAGAGCGAGCATCGCCAAATGGCTCGCCAAAGCAATCTTTAAAGCGATGCGCCGGCCATATTTGACGGGAATGGAATGAAGACCTTCCTTGCAGTCCACCTCTTCATCCTGAGACGCATAAATAATATCGAAACCGCCCACCCACAACGTAAGGATAAACACGAGAAATATGGGGAAAGCCGCAAATTCTCCGCGAACGGCTATCCACGCACCCAAAGGAGCAAGCCCATCTGCAAGGCCTAAGAACCAATGGCAAAGACACGAGAAACGTTTCCAGTAGGAATACGAAAGCAAAAAGAGCCAAACCGGAAGCGCACATGCAAAAGCGAGCCTATTCAAGCCATAAGCAAAAGCGATGAACAAAATTCCGTTGGCGATGATGAATCCTGCCACCCTCTTTTTTGTCATGCGGTGCGAGGGCAAATGCCGCATCGCCGTCCGCGGATTGCGCGCATCAATATCCGCATCTACCAAGCGGTTAAAAGCCATCGCGCTATTGCGGGCAGTAATCATGCACCCCAAAATAAGGAGAACCATCTTAAGCGTTAGATGTTCAAAGCCATCCGCAGCGACCCACATAGAACCTAGCGCAAACGGCAGGGCAAAAGTTGTGTGGCTGAAGCGCACCAAATGTCCGAATTCGATTAAATTCTTAAAAGTTTTCTTTACTTTTCCCATCCGTTCCACTCTTGAAAAAGCGAGTCTTTTAATCCGAACTGGGAAAGAATTTTGGAAACTACGGTATCTGCCAAATCTTCAACAGTCTTCGGTTCAAAATAAAAATGCGGGCTTGCTGCCACAATACGGCATCCCGCCTCTTCGGCAAGAAGCATGTTCTTCAAATGAATGTGATTATATGGCATTTCGCGCGGCACAATCACCAGCGGGCGGCGTTCTTTTAAGCAGACGTCAGCCGTGCGGATCAAAAGATTATCGGCAATTCCGTTAGCAATCTTGGCTAGGCTACCCATACTGCAAGGAACCACGGCCATTCCCGCAAAATCGCAAGTTCCGCTCGCAACCGGAGCAAATAAATCCGAAGATTCCCATACCGCGTCAGCGAGCGCGAAAACGCAATCCTCTTTTTCAAAAGCGAGAACTTGCTTACCCGTGTCGGTTGCAATAATACCTACAGAATGACCCAAATCCTTGAGTCTTTTCGTCAAACGCCGGGCATAAATTCCACCCGATGCTCCCGTGATGCCGACTACATATAAACTCATTTTGCCGCCTTTCTTTGAGGTTTCTGCAAAAGGACTCCGTATGCAATTCCAAAATCGAACATCCGAATTTTCTTGACTTCAAAGCCCTGCCGTTTTGCAAGTTCTGCATAAGACTTTACTGGCAAAAAATGGCGAATGCTCTTCACCAAATACTCATAAGCTTCGCGATGCCCGCTAAAAAATGCGCCCATCACAGGAATAAAAAGCGGCGCGAGCTTTCCATAGAAGAATTTTCCAAAAGCGTTCGCCGGGCCAAAAAATTCAAGAGTCATAAAGCAACCTCCCGGAGCAAGCACGCGATAAGCTTCGCTTAGCCCACGGGCAGTATCCGACACATTGCGCATTCCAAAGCCATTGAGAAGAACATCATAGGATTCATCGCGAAAGGGCAGATTCAATGCATCCAATTGGAATACATTCTTAAGCCCTTTCTTCTTGGCAAACCGGATCATTTCAAACGAGAAATCGCCTAAAGCAGAATTTCTGGAAATTTTTGCAATCTTTCCATACGTCAAAAGGAAATCGCCCGTGCCCCCGCAAAGGTCCAACGCCTTTACGCCATCACCCTTTAATTTCAAAAGATCTTTGGAGCATTCGCGGCGCCAGCGCACATCTTGAAAAAGGCTCATCGCGTGATTCAAAAAATCGTATCGGTGTGCAATTCCGTCGAACATTTTGGCGATGGGATTTTTCATACACCAAAATTAGATTTTTTATAAAATTCCTACTTAAACGTCGCCGTATAAGCAGCGTCTTCTGTCAAAGAAATCAAGCGCGGATTGTCCTTGTTTCCATCATTCCAACTAGAGAAGCTCGCGCTAGAAGCCGGAACGGCGAGAAGCTGCATTTGCGTCCCGCTAAAGAATGTGCCCGTGTAATTGGTAGAAGATGCCGTAGAACCCGGCAAAATCATTCCTTCCACACGAACGCTTCCACTTCCGCTAGACTTAATAGAAAGGGTTACATCCTCGCCAAGCGAAAATTCATCGCGATATTCGGGCTTCACTTGATCGATGCGGGCATTTGCAAAGCTTTTCAAGCTGGAACCATCTGTTTCCGGTTCTTGCCAGCGATTCCAGCGCGCTTTATCGCGGGTGATTTCACTGGATGGAATCGTCGCCACCATTGCATCGATTGCCGAAGTAACCCGGCTCGGTTCAAAATAATAACTGAGCATCACAGCAGAACGGTTGATAAACAAGCGCTTGAAATCTGGATTTAAAATCAACTTGTTAAAAATCTGTGCAAAACAACCGTCATCATTACAACCAGTTGGCCCTCCCTTTGCAATCCAATCGAACATATTTGTATTCTCAGCATCAAAGCCTGAAACGACCCACCGGAAATAGAACCCATGATCCAAATCAAATGAAATAAACTTCCACAAGGAATCGGAACCATTTCGATAGGCGCGCACATTATTATCCGGCCAATCTCCATTGTGATAGTAAATTTCTGATGCCATATAATCCGCGAATTCGCCCACATCCAACATCGTCCGGATTTTAGAATAATTTACCGATCCAGAATCCGAAAAGTTTGCAGAAGAGACAAATGAAAGAAGTTCCTTATAGCCGTCGACAGTCCCCCCATTTGCAGTAATTTCCTTTTTCACCTGCTTTACAGATTCTACTGCATCGGGATCCGCATCATAATTTGTTTCCGCAAAATACTCGTTCAACTTTTCACGCATATCGTGAATGCCGTAATATTTTCCGTTATAAAATACGACAACTTGGCGAGAACGCTGATACGGAATTCCAGAGCCTTCCAAAAGGCTTGTGCCCAAGGCATCTTCGATATAATCAAAATAATAGCGGTTGCCATTATTTCTCAAATTGAAAGCGCGAAACATGTCATCATCAGGGCGAGTCGCAAATATCGGATAAACAAAGCGCCCCGTCTGGTACTCTTCATGCATCGATATCGACACTGATTTTTTTGGATTGTAGCGGCTCCACCCACCCACAATGGAAAGTCCTGCATCCACTTCAAAAGCCTTCGAAGTACTAGAACTACCTTTTGCATAATACTCCACGTGAATCGGAAGCACTATATCCTTCCAATAATTTGCCGTGTAGCAAGGCTCCGAGCAGTACTCGACTCCTTGGCGATAATAACCATTCAAAGAATCAAACATATCGTAAGGATCCACGGCAATCGACACAACCGGAAGCGATACTGATTCTCCGATAAAATAAGTATTTGTTATTACTTTATTCGTAATACGATCATTTTCAAAGGCTGCGCATCTTACAACGGTATTTGTATCGAGGGTTATACTCGACACCATCTCCGCCGTTTCAGCGGTAGGGGCGGAACCATCGAACGTGCAGCGCACTTCTTCACCCGATTCAGCTGTCGGAGGCGTTACCGTAACCGGGTCCGCATAAAAACCACCCGAAGTACCGAATACAGGAACTGTAGCCATCCCGCTATAAGCGGAACTCGCCGAATTGTCCGCTTCAGGAGTCGGCGTTGAAAAATATTTCCAAGTTCCACCCACAAGCCCCCAACTAACGCCCGTCGCCAAAGCCGGATAATTCGCCGAATCCCGGATGCCAAATGTGGAATCGATTAGATAGACACTTCCTCCATCATCCTCCAATTTCCAATTCGTATGCGTCCGGTAATGGGCGGAATCCGAATCGGTTCCAGAAAGCGGCGTCGCAATGCCCCGCTTGGAGCAAAAGACAATGCGGTAACCCTTCGCCGGAACAGTCTCTTTACCGAACACCCATTTACGGGGTTTGGAAGTCTTTTCCACAAGCGAATAACCTTCCAAGTTCACCGGGCTATTACTTGAATTATACAATTCCACCCAACCAGGATCATCTCCTAGATCATCCTTCCAGGAGACATTTCCGGGAAGGATTTCATTAATCTTCAAAGAAGAATTGCCAACCCAAGTAACCACGGTATCGATATGGACAGAAGAACTAGAAAATAGCGCACTCGAAGAAAGGGAATCCCCTACGGACAAAGACGAAGAAGAACCGGAAATATTAGCCGAGGAACTGGAATCCGATGAGCTATCTACACTCGAAGAAATACTGTCTTCAGCATCCGAAGAATTTTCAGAACAAGCAACAAAAGCTACAGAAATCGCAACAAAAAACAACTGATTCAAAAAGCGCATATATTTCTCCACGGCAACCAATAGACGCCCCAACCCACCCGACACAATCTACAAGAAAAAAGCGCACCTAAATGGCAAAAAAAAAGAAACCTCGGTTACTGAAGAAACCGAACCATAAAAAATTTCAAAAACACCATAAAAAAGACTTCTAAAACCCGGTTTATGACAAATTTTCCCTTGACAATTCAAAACCTTATATCTAACTTTGGCTCACTACATAATGGCTCTGTAGCTCAGTTGGTAGAGCAGCGGACTGAAAATCCGCGTGTCAGCGGTTCAATTCCGCTTGGAGCCACTCAGCAAAAGACCCCGGCCATTAAAAGCCGGGGCCTTTTGCTTAAGTTATGTACCCCGGAGGAATAGGCTAATTGGTAAGTCAGCGGTCTTGAAAACCGCCGCCGTAAGGCTTGGGGGTTCGAGTCCCTCTTCCTCCGCTTGGAAAAAACCGTAATCTCTTATAAATCAAGGGGTTGCGGATTTTTTATTTCTTTGACAACTCCCCTACAAATTGTCCGCCATCAATATCCAATAACGCAAGCATCAAATCGTATTTTTGAAATTTTTCGCAACGGCTATAGTGTTCCCCCTAAAAAATCATTGTATCAATTGATCTTAATTTAACATTTTACCATGCGATACCTTCCAACGAAGGAAGGTTCGTCTAAAAATATATCCGAAGGGAAATTACCATCAAAATTTAGGCAA
>JALNVO010000197.1 GCA_023231365.1 Fibrobacteraceae bacterium
AAGCCCAAAAAGAGTGCTCCGGGTAAAAGGATTTTCTCCGCTTTCCCCCGTTCTAACCGCAAACCAAGGAATGGAATCTCCCTTTAAAACGGAAGGCAGCGGAAGCGTCTCCGACGGAGCACAGAAGGCCATCGCCACACCCAGCAGAGACAACAGAAGTCCCCGAGAAAGATGATTCACAAGATCCTCCATTGGTCAAGACTCTGAATCCATTCGTTCCAAAAGGAGGCCACTTTTAATTTTTCAAACAACCGCTGCAGAGCTTCGTCTTCATTATAGCGCCCAATGCCCCGTACTGCGGATGCCTGCAGAAGAAAGTAATTCTCTCCGCTGCACGAGCGACCGCGCAAAGCCGGTTGGTAAACGCACTCTATCCCGAGTGCCGTGCCGCGGCATGTCGGCGATGCCGATTCCAGACTCAGGCGGAGCCCTTCCGTGCATTCTCCCGTTTCCATCTTGTAATGGGAAGAAAGTCCTGCGAAGATCACGGCCGAGCCTTCGTCGTCTTGCGCCGGGGGAGTCCAGAAGAAAGCATAATGGGAACGGAAACGGTCATAGTTTGCAACCATCCTCGCGTAATCGGTTCCTATGGAATCGTCTTCATCCGCATTCCCGAGCAGACTGGATATGGAATGCCTCACCGCCAGGTACCGCACATAAAGCGGCTCCGCCGTTCCCCGTGCATTCTTTTTGAGCAAGGGATGTTCCTGGGAAAGTTCTGCGTTTATGGCCATCAGAAGGGAATCCGACAGTATGCGCAATTCCTGACGCATGGGAGCCGTCGCATCGGCTCTTGACATGCAGGCGACGATCCCCACCCGGTTTCCCTGTCTCAGGGTCTCCACCGGTCGCGCATCTTCTCCATTCACGAGATGCGTTGTCTGATACACTTCCGAAGTCCACCGTGAACTGAGTCTCTCGTTCCCATTCAAAAGCTGCTGGTACTTTGCCGACCGGGTCTGTGCGGAAACCGTCGCCGACACCTGAAGCGATATCTGGGATCGCGCCTCGGCGAGCGCCGTTTCGGCATTCGGGCCCGTTCCCACCCCGCGCAGATCGTCAGGCGAAGGACATGAGATTCCGTCGAGCGCCGCCGGCAGCTCGGGTTCCTGCGCTTTTGCCACAGGAGGAGAAGCCTGCTTTGTTTCAGCGCATCCAAGGCAGAACAGAAAAACCATGAAGAGCATGATCCTTTTTGCCCATTGAATGCGGCTCATATCGACTCCGGACACATAAAGTAAAGCGATTCCTAGTTCGTAAGAACTTATTTAGTGAACTTTTCCTTGTAAGCCGCAACAGCCTTGTCCATACGGGCCTGCATATCCGCCGATTCCGCGCGCAGCTCAAATTCCTTCTGGCTTTCATTTGCCGCTTCAAGAGCCTTCTTGAAAAGCTCCGGATTCATCACCATCAGCGAGTAGATCTTGTACTGGCCGAGAGAATCGTTGAATTGCGTTATTGTCTTGTAAATGGTCGATCCGCTGATTTCCTGCTGGGTGAGCTCGTTTGCCTTTTCTTCCCAGAGTTTTTGAGCATCGCCGTTCACATTCTTCGCATACGCTTCCTTGTAGCGTTCCACGAGAGTCTTCATCGATTCGGCAAGCTTTGTCCGGGCCTCGTCCGCGGATTGTGACCGGGCGACCATTTCATCCGTCGAAATCCCGATGCCGATTCCGCAGGGAATATCCTTGGACTCCATATCCTGCTTCATAGATTCCAGTTCAGTCGCCGGCGTTTCCACCGTCTCGAACCCCTTGCTGGACGCTTTCTGGGTAGAACTCGCGCATGCAGTGAACAGCATCGCTGCGGTGAGACATAAAAAAAGGATGTTTTTCATTGTTACCTCTTGGGTTTAGTTTTTATTCATCTTGGTATGCAATCTATTAACTGCAAAAATATGTGTGAAAAATAGTCATTATTTATTAAGAATGCAACCATTTGTTTTCATAAATGATTGTTTTTATTTAAAATGCAGCCTATTGAATCTTAAAAAGGATAGTCCCGCGCCATACACCCCACTCTCTAACTTCAGGCAAAATGCCCGATTTAAGGTATCCAAAACGAGGGGGGTATAGTCGTTTGTAATTCCCCCCGAAAAATAAAAGGTGTCATAAATAGGAATGCCAGTACATTGGCCCCCTTAAAAGAAAATTTTCTCTTAATTAGACTAAAGATGAAAATTTTTGATTTAAAATAGATGAAAATTGTAAAATAAAACCGATTTCTGCATTTTTTATGCGAAAACGTGCTATATTGCCATAAAATATGGGAGAAATATGCTAATTCAGTTCACCATAAATAATTATCGTTCTATTAAGGACACCCTGACTTTCAGCATGGTGTCGGGCCGGAAAAATAAAGGATTTTGCTTTAAGGAACGGAACCTAAAGCTTCTACCTAGCGCAGTATTGTACGGAGCAAATGCCAGTGGTAAAAGCAACATCCTAATGGCATTCAGGTTTATGAGATCTATGGTCCTGAACTCGCACAAGGTGGTGCAGTCCACGGATACGCTTTTGCACGATCCGTTCCTGCTTTCCTCGGAGACGGAAGATTCTTCCAGTTCGTTCGAAGTTGTGTTTCTGCAGAAAGGGGTGAAGTACAGATACGGCTTCGAAGCTGACGCCACGACAGTGTATTCCGAATGGCTTTTCGCGGATACGAACGGGAAGGAAGCGAAGCTTTTTTCCCGGGACGCTAAGGATGATGAATTCTATGTGAACCAAGAAAAATTTAAAGAGGGAAAGGGCCTGAAGGTTCTTCCGAACAGCCTGTTTATCTGGAAGTGTGACCAGGAAGGAGGGCCTGTTTCAAAGGAGATCCTAGACTGGTTCAAGAAGGTCAAGTATCTGGATGGCATGAAATCTTCCAAATATCTCACATACTCATTCAACAAGATGTATGACGCGGATTTCAGAGCGGAGATTGTGAAACTGGTGAAGGCCGCAGATCTCGGGATACAGGACATCAACGTGGAAAAAAAAGAGGTTCCGGCATCATCTCTCATTGACGATCTTTCCCTGCCGAGCAAGCTGAAAGAGGCGATAATGTCCAGCACTTCGCCGCTAATGGAGATCGGAATTAGAACTGTGCATGGTAAAACGGATGCGGAGGGCCGTATTTTTGGGACCAGTGAGTTCGATCTCCAATCCAAGGAGTCCAAAGGAACGCAGAAGTTCTTTTGCCTGTCCGCGCCTTTCATAGAGACCCTTAAAAATGGAGGCGTCTTAGTGGTGGACGAACTAGACGCGAGCCTGCACCCAATGCTTACGATGGCGCTAGCGAGCTTGTTTGGACAAAAAAATATTAACACAAGCAATGCACAACTCATTTTTGCTACGCATGACACGAATCTGCTGAGGATGAGCCTGTTTGACAGGTCCCAGATATGGTTTGTGGAAAAGGATCCCATCGAAGGTACCCATGTCGCTTCGCTTTCCGAATACAAGGATGTGAGGGCGACTGCTGATATCGGGAAGATGTATATCCAGGGTAAGTTCGGCGCGATTCCGTACGTCGGCGACTTTTTCAAAGAGGAGCCGTGACATGGCCCGCAGGAGACACCTTGACAGTTGGAGAGATTATCGGAGCACGCCCCAAAAAATAGGCTCTCGGAAAGAGGGCTTTCGCCGGACTCGTCTGTTGGCCCTGCTCGCCTGCGAAGGTGACGATACAGAACCTCAGTATTTCAGGGATATGTTCAGTTTGCTCATAAAAAAGAAGGCACTATCACCGAGTTCTTTTATAATCGCACCGCATAAGCACACTGATCCAATGGGGGTCCTTGATGATTTGTTGAAATACAGCGGTCCGTTGAGGGAAACATATAAAGATTTCTCGTTGCGTTGGATCGTTATTGACCGGGACGAGGAAAGAACCAACGGTGGCGGGCATACGCTTGGAAATTTCAATACCGCGCTCTCTCGTGCTGAAGCTAAGAATGTTAAGGTCGCTTGGTCTAATCCATGTTTTGAAATTTGGTATTTGCTTCATTTCCAGTATCGGCAAACTTTCATAAATAGGGATGAATTGCTCAAAGAACTTCCAAAAATCATTGAAAAGCCATATGCAAAGAATACTCCCGGTATGTTCGAGTATCTGCTCCCGCATATCAACACGGCAAAAAGGAACGCGGAAAAGCTGTCGAAAATGAATCAAGTTCCGGCAGATGCAAATCCTGGAACCAAGATGCATGAATTGATCGATGCCTTTGAAAAAGAGATAGGCGTAATTATCCAGCAGTAGACGGTCTTTTCGCATACGCCCAGGAGCAGGGCGGTTTCCTTTGGCGAAATATATTTCCTGGTCATTGTTTTATGTTTTCCTTCGGCCCCTCATCGGGCGACATCTGAATTGATGCCCCTTCTTGGGGCCTGAGGGAGAACCAGCCGCGCCGCATGCCGCGATTTCCCGCGCATTTTCTTTAATTTCTTTATCCACCGAAGACCTCTCCGTTTATTTATGAGGTGCTTTCTCTTTTGTATTGACAAAAGCAATACAATGAACTATATTTGAGACATGAACATCAAGATCAGTCAACATGCAAAAGAACGGATGGAGCAAAGAGGGATCTCCGAAAGCGAAATTATCGCTTTGTTCAAGGAAGAACGCTTTGACAGGTTCGTTGATTCCGAAAAAGATGATTCTGTTGTCATCGTTGACAAAGTCGTCAATGGCAAAAAATGGAGATTCGTTTACAACAAGTTGACAAAGACAATAATCACTTGCTTTCCTAGGAGGTAATGAAACATGGCTACTGTTAAATTCGTCAAAAATACTCCTGAAAACTTGGCTCTTGCTGCTAAGTACGAAAAGATGACCGATGCCGAATGGAAGGCCTTTGACCGCAGGTCGGAAAAGGAAGGGCGCGTCGTCCGCGACGCCGCCTTGGAAGAAGGAATCCGCATGCTGGATAACCGCAGGAAACGCATGGTCTCAATGCGGATCGATCCCGCCATCATCCGCCTGCTGAAGGCGAAGGCCGAAAAGGTCGGCATCCCATACCAGACGCTCGCGGCGAGCGTGCTCAAACGCTACGCCGAAGGAAATCTTGATATCATGTCGGCGTGAAGAGCCTTCTGGCGTTCTTCTCGATGATTTTTTATTTATGCGAATATGCGCATAAACGCGTATATTTAAGACATGGAAACCGAGAAGGAAGCCGCCGTACCCGAATCCCGCTGGTCCCGAAACCGAGCGGGGGGGGGGCCAATGCAGTAACACCGTCCGTCCGCAATGATGACGTGATCCAGCACGGGAATGTCCAATATGGCTCCGGCTTTGACCAGCATCCTTGTAATTTGTATGTCATCGTCC
>JALNVO010000198.1 GCA_023231365.1 Fibrobacteraceae bacterium
TTGCCGGAAAATACGATACCGCCCTTTTCAAGATCCTTCACATATTTCGGGTTCACTTCATAACGGTGGCGGAAGCGCTCGCGGATTTCACGCGCCTTATACACTTTTTCTGCGCGGGAGCCTTCCTTGATGAGCACATCATGGCCTCCCAAGCGCATAGTCGCGCCCATATCCTTGATTTTTTCCTGGCCCGGGAGATAGGCAATCACAGGAGTTTCCACCTTAATGCCATCAGTTTCGACTTCCGTCGTATTTGCGCCCTTCATGCCGCACACATGACGGGCAAACTCCACCACGGCAAGCTGCATACCATAGCAAATGCCGAGGAACGGAATCTTGTGCTCGCGTACATACTCGATAAGCACAATTTTGCCTTCAATGCCCCGCACGCCAAATCCGCCAGGGATAATAACAGCGTCTACATCCTTGAGATCCGTACTCACTTCTTCTGGATGGGCTTCTAGCTTCTCCGTATCCACCCACCGGATCTCCACGCGGAGGTCCAAGTGCGCAGAAACGTGGTTGAGAGCTTCAACAATGCTCGCGTAGGAATCTTCTAAACGCGTGTACTTGCCGCCAATGGCGACAATCAACGTCTTACGCGGCGTAACTTGATTGCGCTTGAGGGTGTTCACCAAACGGCTCCATTCCGAAAGCTTTGGAGGAGCATAGATGCGGAGCTTCTTCAAAATAATTTCTGGAATACCTTCCTTTTCATACACCAGCGGGCATTCATAGACATGCTTTACATCGACACCCGAAATGACGTTCGAAGCTGGCAAATTGCAGAAAAGGCCGATCTTTTCCTTAATGTGCGGTTTGAGGTATTCTTCGCAACGCGCGATTATAATTTCTGGATAAATTCCCTTTTCGTTCAGGTCGCGGACAGACATCTGCGTCGGTTTGGATTTTTGCTCGTTTACGCCCGATGGAATCGGTACGTACGTCAAATGGACAAACATACAATTCTCGCTGCCGACTTCATGTGAAAGCTGACGGGCGGCTTCTATGAAAAACTGATTTTCCAAATCACCTACAGTACCACCGATTTCAATCAGAAGGACATCTGCATTTTCTTTGTTCGCAACATGATAAAAATGTTGTTTGATTACGTCCGTTACATGTGGAATGAACTGGACCGTGTGACCCAGATAATCGCCATGGCGTTCCTTTTCCAAGATGAGCTTGAATACGCGACCCATCGTAAGGCTCCATTCCGAACGGGCAACCACATTCAGGAAACGCTCATAATGACCGAAATCCATATCGACTTCACCACCATCATCGAGCACATAAACTTCGCCGTGTTCCGTCGGATTCATCGTACCCGGATCCGTATTCAAGTAACCATCGCATTTCACCGGGACAACCTTCAGACGGTCGGAAAGAAGCGCCCCGATACTTGCTGCGGCAACGCCTTTGCCAAGTCCGGAGATAACGCCACCGGTAACAATGATGAACTTGGTCTTTCCGTTATACTGTTCTTTTTGAACGTCAGAGTTTTTCATTTGTCTTCCATTTTTGTTGTAATATTTTTTCAACCCTTTTTACATCAGAAGGTAAATCGACCGATGCGGAAAGGGGACGGCAAAAAACAATGCGGATAGGGCGCTTGCCCAAAATGCGGAGCTGTTCCAAGGATGTTTCCTTTTCCTTTTCCGACTGGGGAAGAGAATGGAATTCATCCCTCGCCTGTTTGGAATAAGCGTAAACGCCCACATGGCGGAACCAGAGAGAAGATTCATCTGGAAGTTTCCGCACAAATTCAATGGCATGCTCCGATGAATCAACGGAAACCTTGACTACGGAATTTTGCTTCCGCTCGGAATCCGCAAGTTCACAGGCCGCAGTCACCCAAGAGTCTGGCTCAGCTTTGATGGCAGAGGCCACATGGCGGAGCATATCCAAATCGGCGACAGGTTCGTCACCTTGCAAATTCACTACCAAGTCAAGTCCGAGTTCATCGGCAGCTTGGGCCACGCGATCGGATCCCGTCGCAGCAGCACCTGTAAGTATCGCGGAATATCCCTCTTCGCGGACGGTCTTTGCAATGCGCAGATCATCCGTCGCGCAAGTAACGCTTTCAAAACAACCAGCAAGGCGGGCCCGGTCAAGAGTGCGGAGAATCATCGCACGGCCGAGAATCGGGACGAGCGGTTTACCCGGGAACCTAGAAGATTCATAACGCGCAGGAACTATGCAATGAACCCCAATCATCTTTTAGCCGTATCAGCCGCCGATAACTTTCGGGATAACAAAGTGATTGTTTTCGACTTCAGGAGCATTCATAAAAGCTAACTCGTGAGTGAAAGACGGCTGCGGAACATCTTCGCGGAGCACCGTCGGGGCATCTTCGACTCCGGTCATCGGTTGAACACTAGAAAGGTCTAGGGCCTTGAGATCTTCCATATACTGGAGAAGATTTCCCAAATGCACGGATACGGATTCAATATCAGAATCCGAAAGTTTCAAGCGGGAGAGCTTGGCAAGTTTCAAAATTTCTTCTTTACTAAGCATATCAGTAGACCTTCCATAAAACATTTCCTTAAAAATAAAAAAGTCAATCAAGGAGTGCGAGTGCTTAACACAACAAAAAGGAATTCTTCCATCAAAACAGCAAAATAACAGATAACCACCTCATCCCACAGCGTTCAAAGCAAACAAAAATGTTATATTTTTTCGCAATCCAATATTACATACAAATTAAATTGCGGAATTTATCCGATAATCTGAAGCCCTGCATACTTGAGAATCAACTTGCGCACGGAACCATCCGCAAAGCGGACCTCCACGCGGGTATTTTCACTGGAGCCTGAAACTCCCAAAACCATTCCAGAGCCGAACTTCAAATGGCGAACCTTGACGCCTCTGTGAAGCGGGTTTTCGCAGTCTTCATCATACACAATATGCGGACCAGCCGGTTCCGATTTTTTCTCGACGGGATGATTCTTGTAAACGATGCGTTCCGTCTTGTGCATACCGGAAGCGGCTGCGGGGCGATGAAAGGATCCATTGCCAAAGCCGCCGCCAAAACTTCCACCAAATGTTCCTTGCCGACGATTTTCAAGACCGCGGAATCCCTTATTCCACGGTTCCCCGGAAAAGCTCGGGAATTCCTCTTCCGCAGAACCTTCTATAGACGTTGTAGCAGGATCGATTTCATCCAAAAAACGGGACTTGGGAAATGGTCTGAGCGTCCCTTGCCAAAAACGCTTGCCCGCGTGATACAAGAAGAGTTTGCGCTTGGCCCGGGTACAGCCCACATAAAATAATCGACGTTCTTCTTCAGCTTGCTTTTTGCGTTCGTCGGGAGTTTCTAAAGAAAGCGACTCCCTAACCAGCGGAAACACGCCTTCGTCACAGCCAGCAATATGGACGGTATCGAATTCAAGCCCCTTCGCCATGTGAATGGTCATCAACGTCACCCGCGATGCCGCATTTTCCACTTTTTTGTCCGCATCCGTTAAAAGTGAAATTTCCTGCAAGAATTCGTCCAAGCCCTTGTCAGGATTGTCTTCCTCATATTCGCGAAAAGCATTCACCATTTCATCCAGGTTGCGGGACCGCTCTTCGGCGCTCACTTCATCTTCTTTCTTCAAGAATTCCCTGTAAAAAGAATCCTTTATCACCTGTTCCGCAAGAATGGGAAGCGCGGTATTATCCTTTAAAAGATCTAGCCAGCTATCGACCAAAACCCTGAAACTTTCAAGGCTATTCGCCATGCGGCCACCTTTGGCGACTTCCAATGGCAAAGCCTCCCAAAGCGAAGTTCCGGCATTTCCGGCCGCGAGGCGAAGCGCATCCAAAGAACCGTTGCCGATACCCCTAGGAGGCGTATTGATAATGCGGAGGAAGGCGGCATCGTCCTTCGGATTGGACAATAACCTCATATATGCCAAAATATCGCGAACTTCTTTTCTATCCCAGAATCGCACGCCTCCGTAAATGACGCACGGAATACGGAGGCTGTTCAGCGCTTTTTCAATCGAACGGGACTGGGCATTCGTGCGGTAGAAAATAGCCGTTTGCGAATAGAAGTCCTTGCCCGCTTCCTGAATTTCCTTGGCAATGCGATCCGCTTCAAAAGTATCACCTAGCACGTTAACGATGCGGATTGGATCTCCTTTCGGCTCCTTGGAATAGACATTTTTTGTCATCTCAGGAGGGCGGTCATTGTGAGCAATCACAGAACCCGCACCTTGTACAATATTCGCCGAAGAGCGATAATTGCGCTCCAACTTTATCAAAGCGACATCGTTGAAGTCCTTAGAAAAATTGCGGATAATATCGATATTCGCCCCGCGCCAACCATAAATGCTCTGATCGTCATCTCCCACGACTGTTACATTCTGCGTCGAACGGTCGATAAGAAGCTTCAAAAGTTCATACTGGACATCATTTGTGTCTTGATACTCGTCCACTACCACATACTGAAAACGGTGCGCAAATTGTGCCGTTACCTGAGGAAGCTTCTGCAAAAGATCGACCGTATTCAATAAAAGGTCATCAAAGTCCATCGCATTGGAATCGGCCAATTTCGCCTGATAATCGCGGTAAACACCTGCCATTTTTTCTTCATCCGGGAAGCTAGCCTTTTCAAGAACCGCAGAAGGCGTCTGCAGTACAATCCGGTATGAGCCGTCGGCTAAAGCCTGCTTATAGACGCTATTCTTGTATTTAGAAATAAGGGATCGTGCCTGCTTGAGCTTTTGCGCGTCCATATCATCCCCATACAGAGGCTTCAAAATCTCTTTGAGAATTTTCTTTTGGTCATCGTCGTCATAAATCGAAAAGGTCTTGCCCGTTTTCCAGCCCAAAGCCTGCTGAATTTGAGTGTTGGAAAGACACAAGCGGAGAATGCGGACGCAAATGGAGTGAAACGTCCCCATCCATTCCAAATTTGCGTTTCCACCAAGAATCGTCTGAATTCTCTGTTTCATTTCACGTGCGGCTTTATTCGTAAAAGTTACGGCCAAAATGCGCCGCGGGTCAACGCCCTTGGCAGAAATGAGATGTGCTATTTTATATGTAATCGCCCGGGTCTTTCCCGAACCGGCTCCGGCAAGAATGAGAACGGGGCCTTCAGTTTTTATCGCTGCAGAGACCTGTTCTTCATTGAGTTCTCGTTTAAGGAGCGCAAGATCGATCACGCGCCCCATTATTTTTCATCCTCTGTAGAAGCGCCTAGCACCTGTTCCAATGTAGTGAGTCCATCAAGAGCTTTTTGGAGTCCATCCATGCGAAGCGTCGTAAGCCCGCATTCCTTGACGGCGATCTTCTTAATATCTTCACCTGAAGCTCGCTTGACAA
>JALNVO010000199.1 GCA_023231365.1 Fibrobacteraceae bacterium
TCGAAGCCCCAGATCAGCGTGACCAGAAGCAGACGGAGCTCCGCCCCCCGCGCGGAGAGGGGCTTCTTGAAAATATCCGCGCTTTTAATCGACAGCATAGTCCAAAGCTAGCTAAAAGCCCGTTATTCCTCATTAAAGGCCGTTTCCGGAATATTCTCCTTGATCTTCCCATCCGTCTTTTGCGCGCTCTCCGCTCAAAAAGGAATAAAATCTGTTCGCAAGCTGTAGTCTCTGGACAACAGAAAATTTTTCCCCGTGAGGAAAAAACAAAAAAAGCCTATATTCCCAATAGGGCGAAGAGCCCTAAGGAGAATTTATGCTGATGATGGGTCGTCTCCGGGTGAGTTTCTTTGTATGGAGCGTTTTTCTGTCCGTATCTGTCCTTCCGGCAGATTCCATTCCCGCCTTCCCGGAAGCGCTTGGCTTCGGAAAGTATGTTACTGGAGGGCGAGGCGGTACAGTCTATCACGTTACGAATCTGGATGATTCCGGCACGGGATCGTTCCGGGATGCCGTCAGCAGCTCCAACCGTATCGTGGTATTTGACGTCGGCGGCTACATCCATCTTAAATCGGCCGTATCCATTGCAAGCAACATTACCATCGCGGGCCAGACTGCTCCTGGCGAGGGCATTGGCTTCCGCGGCGGGGAACTCTCCTGCGCGAAAAAGTCCAACATCATCATCCGCTATATCCGCGTGCGGCCCGGGAGCGAAACCGCCTCCACGACAGACGATGCTCTTAGTTTGTACGAGGCGGATAACGTTATCATAGATCACACCTCTCTAGAATTCGGCCCTTGGAACAATATTGATGGCGTTGGCACTACGAGCGATCCGGTCACGAACATCACCTTCCAGTACAGCCTTATCGCCGATCCCATCTACCAGCAGTTCGGAGCTCATTGTGAATCCGTTGGTGGCAATTGGGCTTGGTACTACAATGCTTTTGTCAATTCGCATAACAGGAATCCGCTCGCCAAAACCAACACAGTCTTTGTGAACAACGTTGAATACAACTACCAGGCGGGATACACCACCCACACCAGCACTAAGTTCAAACACGATATTGTCAATAATTATTTTATTGTGGGTCCCTCCCTCTCCACGGATAACACTTGGTTCCAGGTTGACCAGAACCAGTCTATCTATTACAGCGGGAACCTCAAGGATAGCGACAAGAACGGCGCCCTAAACGGTTCCGAGACCACCCCTTACTGGTATCAGGGCACAGGGACTGTCCTGACCTCCGCATGGTCCACAGAAACCACTGGAAACCCCATCTATAGCACTCCCACGGCTTTCCGCCTCGTCACATCCCGGAGCGGAACCCTCCCTCGCGATCCTATGGATTCCCTCATCTGGAGCCAAGTGAACAGTCTCGGCACGGCAGGTATTCTCTACACGAGCCAGACTGCCACGGGTCTCGACAGCAATGGTTACGGAAGTATCGAGGGAGGAACGCGGGCGACAGACAGCGACAATGACGGTATGCCGGACTTCTGGGAATCCGCCACGGGAAGTAGCGTCAGCAGCGATGACGCAATGACGCTTGGAAGCGATGGCTACGCCCTTATTGAGAAATACATCAACTGGCTCGGCACCCTGCATGCGACCGTCCTCAAGAACGGCTCCGCGGATATTGATCTCCGGACTTTCACGAGCGGTTTCGAGTCTGTTTCTCCCACATACACGGTGGACAATGCCGTAAAAGGCACTGCAGAACTCGAGTCCGACGGATACACCGTCCGCTTTACCCCGGCATGGGATTCCATGGGGCTTGCATCGTTTGAATTCACCGTAAAAGGCCGTGACAACACAGCCTATACCGCAAAAGTCTCCGTTCTTGTGGAAGCGAACGATCTCACGTCGAATCCTGTTTCTAGAGCGACTTTCCGCAGGAATGGCTACACACTGAGTGCTTCTACGCGAAAACTCACCACAGGAACCTCTATTCAGTATCAGGTTCCGCAACAGGGCGTTTCGCTTCAAATTTTCGATTTGCAGGGAAAGGTTCTTTCCAGAACGGTCCTCGAAGGAACCCAAGGACGCATTCCAGAGGAAACTTGGAACAATCTTCCGCGCGGAAGCTATGTCTTTGCCTTGGAAAAAAATTCAGTCATCCGGGCATCAATGCTGGTCTATAAGCAATAGAATATTTGCTCTAATCCCGCCTTTATAAAACCGACCCTTTCTAGGTGATTTTGTTTTCAACGGTATCCGCGTTTTCTGTACAAAATTGTTCAGGCCTTTGCGGTGAATATATATTTCAAGAAGAATACTTCACAAGGAAGTCCCTATGCGTTATTTGTCGATCATTGCGAGTACCGCTTTGTTTTTCACGGTAGCTTTTGCTGCCGCCGTCCCTCGCTTCACGGGAAATGAGGATTACTTCCAGCAGCTCCGCCGTTACTATCCTCATCCTGCCATAGCGGATTGGGAACACCAATACGCGGGCGAATACTTTGTGGAAAACAACGTTTGGAACAAAGGGAGCACCCAGGGCTACCGGCAGGAAATCGGCATTCAAGGAAACCCGGACAGTTCTGTCTCCGTCGCTTGGGCGTGGGACTGGCCTGGAGGTTCCGAAGTCGTCGCTTTCCCGGACATTCTCTACGGCAAAAATCCCTGGGCTTCAGAAAGTTCCACCCCCAAGATGCCCGTCGCGATCAAGGATCTCGATACCCTCACTGCCGAATTCGGATTCACGCACTACGGCGACGGTCACCGCAATTCCTCCTTCCAGATCTGGCTCACCACGGATTCCGCCGACGATAGGCATCTCCTCAATGAAATCATGATCTGGATCCGCAATGACAATCTCCCGCCCGCCCCCTTTCTTAAGAGCGATTCCATCGCGGGCGAGCCCTTCACTGTCACCATGATGGAAAATCACGGCGACCCGAATCTCAAGCCCCCTGTCCACTGGAACTACTACGCCTTCGTCAACCCGCGTCTCAATTGGAAAGGAAAAATCGACCTTCTCGCGTTTCTGAAATATCTGATCAAAAACAAACTGATCAATCCGGACGCTTATGTCGCGGTCATCAACTTCGGCAACGAAATCCGCGATGGCAACGGCATTACGGCCCTCGATCACTACCGGATTCGCTTAGTACGGAAATAGGGCCGCTTGGAACGATTTCCTCCGGCATTCTCGATATCGCCATTACGCGCAACTGATTCGGACGTCTGTTGAAAATTACGGAATTTGACCCCGACGGCGGAAACAATCGTGATTCCGGTTCACGACTCCGCTTTTTCTATGACCCGGCGGCTGGCGTTGCGGTTTAAGCCGCCTCGCGTTCAGAATCATAGTGAGCTGAAAACCGGTCCAATTATTCAAACGGGTAAGAACAAAGTTTTTTTTACAAATTAAAACCAGACATAACCCTAGTTTATAAAAAAACAGGGGACTCATATATTTTAGTGCGCAAATTTGGAAAATAGGGAAAAGGGCGAATTTTGAAAGTCTGGGAGGCTGATGGTGTTTAGTCTGGAATCTTAAGTATCTAGTTCCCAAAACTAGGATTGTGTAAATATCTTTTTATGGACTGATTGTCCATAGAATCTGAGGTCCTTTTCTTTATATAATCATGTTTTGAATATAAAATTAATCGAGAGAATATAAGGAGGTCCTATGAAGTATTCTTTCTTCGGAAGTGTTGTTGCTGTGCTCTCTTTGTTGAGCTCAGTGAATGCATATACGGTTACAGGTGTCGTAAAAAGTGATGAAGGCAAAGCCGTTTCTAACGCTAATGTTTTATTGCTAAATAAAGGCAAATCTGCAATAACCGATGCAAATGGCGAGTTTACCTTGCACGAAGACGAGATTCCCGATGCTATTCATTCTTACTCCGCGTCAACGCCAGGCTTTATAAGTATACAAGGCTCGGTGCTTTCTTATTCGCAAAGCGGGAATGATCTGGTACAAGTGCAAATTTTCGACTTGATGGGAAACCAACTTTTGAGCAGGGATCTGTCGGGCTCGGGCTCCGTGAATCTTGAAGGATTTGTGAATGCTCACGGTACCTATTTTGCTAAGGTAAAAGTAGGCCATGCCTATCAGAGCGTCAAGATTTCAACCTCTGGCAAATATAGTGGCATTTACAGCGGAACCCAAGGCAGAGCTGTCTTGAAAAAAGCTGGCGAAACTGATGTTCTTCGCGTAACGGTTAATGGTTATGATACCTTGACCGTGCCCCTTTCCAACCTGGACACCACTCTGAATCTTATATTGAATAAAACCAAGACTACACCGGAGTATTCCTTTGGTTGGGGGCTCAAGAACGATCCTGTCCCCACTCGCGGCTGCGGAAAAGACTTGACGCTTCAGAAAACCGGCAACTTCAACTGGAACTGGAGCAAGGGAACACGCAACATCAAGATCGATATTCCCGACAATTATGACAAGAACAAACCCTACCGCTTGGTATTCGGTATGCATTGCATGGGTGGCTGGGCCGGCGGAGTTCAGCAGGAAGGCTACTACGGCATGAAACCGCTCGATACGGAGAAGTCTACCATTTTTGTAGCTCCGGAAGGCAACGGCAACCAAGCTCCTTGGGGCCAAGATGACTATCAGCTGTTCGACGAACTTCTCAATATGCTGGAAAGTTCACTTTGTATCGACTCCTCCCGAGTATTTTCTTCTGGATTCAGCTATGGATCCATGTTTACCAACGGACTTTCCCGCAATCATCAAGCGGTGCTCCGTGCGGTTGCCGTGTACGAAACCGCTGACGTGAACATTTGGCTCCCTGAACCCAAGGACCTGCCAATCGCCTGGATGGGCGTTCAAGGACTTTCTGATGGACTTTGTACTCCAGCTATGGGGCGTAGCGCTCGTAATCTCGCCCTCAAGCACAATAGCGCCGAGGGCAAGGATGCCACCCAGGAACAAGCTCAAGAAAAGAATGAATCCACCCACATCTGCTACAACTACAAGGATGTAGACTCTCGCTTCCCTGTGCGCTGGTGCACTGATAATGCAGGCCATATTTGGGACCACAAAGATGCGGGACAGCAACAGAGTTGGGTGCCTGCATCTACTTGGGATTTCTTCACCCAATTCTAAAAATTCCTTTTCTCTCTTATGAAAAATATGCCCACTGGCTTAGCCGGGGGCATTTCTTTTATAAAGTTTAAGCTCAAGGGCTCTAGAATGAGAGTGCTTAAGAGTCCCTTTGTGCTAAAGGTCATCCCCATCTTTATGGAGCCTTTCCATAGGCTCTGCATTGGGAAAAAACACCTGTTCCGTCTGCCAACGCCCGATTCTGGAGAGCCTCGGAAA
>JALNVO010000200.1 GCA_023231365.1 Fibrobacteraceae bacterium
AAAAAACGCTTTTGTTTTCTATGTCGGCGTCATGCTTTACGTAGCACCCCAATTCTACAAACCAATCTTCGTATTCAGGATTAACGTCCTCCTCATTGTAAGAATAATGATAAAATTGTTCATCCTTTTTCTTCCGGTACAATAATTCATTTACATTCTCGCAAAGAACTTTGTTATCCGTATATGCTTTAACACCATTTATCTGTGTTGTTGAAATTACACTAACTGCTGTAATTTGATTTGTATTAATATAATTACCACACACATCAGGGTCTGCTGTTTCTAAGCAAGAAACAAGCATAAACATCAAAACAAATAGAAACAATCTACATATCTGCATAAAGTAACCCTGCTAAAACTTAGCTTCTCCTATCTATCATAGCAATCTGCATCATCAGATTGCAAATAAAAAGCGCAATTTTCATTAATGCAGCCTATTTTTCTCCAAAGTGCAGAAAATTTAAAATAATCGTAATTGTAATTCATGACTATTTCGTCGTAACTGAACCACTTTGCCGTGTCTTGTTCAGACACAACATTGTAATAGTTCCCTCCATATAATGAAATATTCATTTCATTACTTCTTCCGTTTTCTGAATAAATATATAGTGTAAGTTTCGTTGAATCAAGTGTTTTGCCATATTGCCTTTCGTCTATTCGGCATTCAAATATGTTCCACGCTGGGAAATTTTCTGATATGAAGCAACTATCTAAGGAACTAGAATAATCAAAAATTTCTTTGTCTTTGCTTACTTGGCATTTTATATAATTGAAAGAAATGCCTTTTATATTTTCACATTCCTCACAAATGCCAGAATTGACGGGCATAGATTCATAACATATTCTTTCGTTATTCAAGTAAAATTGAACGCTGTCTATTTTAGAAGTTGATTTAAAATCTATTCTTATTTTCTGAAAGCACTCCAGCCCTTCTTCTGTACACCCCAAGAACATATAAACCAAAACAAAGATTAATACGTTAAATATTTTACGCATATCTAGAGCCTCAAGAAATCAACAATGTAATTTGAATCATTTACACTCACAGCAATTGAGTCAATCTTTGTTTCAACGAAGGGAACCCAGGTGATCTTTGTATTCTGATGCACGACAATACTCTTTGCATAAATTGCACCATAGAAATTTTTGCCTGATTGCCCTACAACGACTTCTGCATTCGGAGCAATGATTGTTCCTGCGAAGTCTGTTTGGATATAAACTCTGTCTGAGCCATAGTATACAATCTTTATATGCTTTGCAGCAGAAATCATGTCATTTGTAACTATGGTCCCGTTCCATTGAAAGTCATTTCCTATATAGAATGTAACGCTTTTTGTTGGAGCATACAACTTTGCGCCATATTGAAATTTGAGCGAACCTAATTCAAAATCGTTCATCTTATTCAAACTGAGCTCTGAATTTGAATTGAAATTGTAATCCGTGTGACTAGAATTTGTTCCGAACGAACTTGAATAATAGGTTTCGCCAGAATTAACTACTTTTTGAAAGTAAATTGGGAAAATAGTATTTGACGTGAACCCGTTCATTAAATTAGAATAATAGTCTTGATAAGTATCGACCGCAGTAGATTTTTCTATAATTTTTCCAGACACAGTCACATTTGAACTTTGTTTTACCACACTAGCACCGGTTTCGAGATTGCCAGAAATAAATGATCTATCACGCATAAGAACTGATTTTGAAGAATAGACATTTCCTACATAAGAGCTTACGCCCAACGCTACTCCATAATCACCATTAAATAATTTTTCATAAGATGCCACTGGGCAATAGGAGCCACTTTGGGTAACACATCTAGCCCGGTCATTCAGCTGAAGCTTTTCTTTAGCAAGCAAGGCAACAGATAAATTTTTGCAATTTGGAGTGAGTCCTTCTGGATATATAGTTGCATCATATCGTTCACAGTTATGCGCGAATCCGTTCCCTAAATAGCCCTTTTCCTGAATGTCACAATACCCGTCTCCATCGGAATCGTCATCGATAGCGGCATGCAAACCGTCACCATCAAAGTCAGATTGTACGATGTATGACCATTGTGGCTCGTTGATTGAATGATAAATTTTTTCTCCGTTTGTGCCTGTAATTACGTATACGTATGGCATAAACTTATTGCTATAAGTCTCACATTTTTTATAGTCCAGAATTTCATCATAATCTTCAATTCCATCTTCATCGGAATCTTTTTTCATGGGGTCTGTTCCAAACCGCTCTTTTTCATCGATATCAACAATTCCATCACCATCTGTATCATTAAAGACATCTGCATTAGAAGAACGGCCTTTTGCATAAAGGGGAGGAATGTAATAACTGAAATAAGCGTAATCAATCAATTCCTTCCCAGAAATAGCCTCCAAAAGCTTTGTCAGTTTTGTGCCATTAGCAAAAAAATTGATAAGAACATCCAGTCCAAGAAAAGAAATATTGCAATAATATCGCCACTCTTCTTCTCCCATATTGTAAGCATTTAATACATGAATATAGACATTACCATTGCTTGCAATTTTATAGCCATTGAGAATCAAAGAATGGGTCTCGTAAGCCAATTTTTTGTTCACTTGTGATAGTCCCATTACATTGCCCGATTCTATGGTACTTATTATCGTATAGAGATTCGGGGGGCCAGCGAACCAACCATCCACAGATGTATTTACAATATAATTTGATATTGGAATAACTCCGCTAGCAAGATACGCATTTATAAGTGCCGTATAGGTTGCTTGGTCCCACAGGTCCTGATTTAATGCATATTTTACAGCTTGCATAGTTTCTATTGGGCCACCACCATCTGTATTTCCCAAGCCACCTCTTACATTATACATGATTTCATCTTCAGAAATATCACCGCCCTTGTAGTGATTAATCATTTGAGCCATAGTGAGCCAACAGCGGTTTTTTACGGCTTTATTCTCGTTACCATCGTAATCTACTTTCGGAAAAACTTTATTCCAATTATCCTTATTGAATCCAACGCTCCAATTGTCGGCCAACATTCTTGTATCTTTCATTGCACAAAATGCAGTTGCTCCGAAGCATTTATTTTTTACATAAGAAATAGACCGCGGATCACTGCTAGGATACGCTGAATACACATTCTCAACTTTGTAGCTTTCTTGCAACCATTTTATATTTTTAGTTACTGAATTTGTTCTCGTATGCAATGTCTCTGTATGCACAAAAATTTGGATGATGCCGAACGGATTTAAATGGCTTTTGAAGGAACTCCATGTATTTGAAAATACATTTCCTCCGTAGCACGCGGAATAGACTACAGGAGCGACATACTTGGTAGCCTTCTTAACTGTTTTCTTTGCCCATTTCTTAGCCTTTTTCCACCACCGTTTATATAGCATTGGAGGGCTTTTGCCGGCGTTTCCCATTTCGGGTGCGGCGTCATCTCCAGTTATGTAGTAGTATTCCTCATCTTCGTCATTTTCACTCATGGATACTTCTATAAGGGGCTCCGCAAGCCATACATAATTTCCGGCAGGAAGAACGGGTATTCTGAGTGATGTCTGCATGGTAAACATAGATACAACCGTGTCCGCAAATACCACGGAATCATTCACCAAAGTATCCCTGACGACAATCAAGTGATACCAACTTACACTGTCAATCGAACTCCATGCAAGGTCAATTGAGTCCACATCAGCCTCGTCATACCGCATGACGGGATCGGACACAACCACAGGAATCGGATTTTCATTTGGCGATTCCCAGGCTCGATAAAAATTCCAGTTATCTACGAACCGAGCGTCCAAAAATTTTCCCGAGGAGTCCCTTTGTAATGCAAGGCGTTGTCCATCAATCAATCCCTGATTGAAACCCATATCGAAATCCGCCTTTACAAAAGAATCCGCCGTTTTCCAAAGTTTTTTAGCTACAGCTGTTGAAGAGCCCGTCGGCTTCCATCCATAAGCAAAATACGCCAGAAGATTTCCATTACATTCAGCCCTCAATTCGCCACGATGTTCTATGGTGTCCTGAGTTGGAATATAACCATGCCAAACTTTTTGTCCCAACGAATCTGTTATGGCTCCATTCAAATTTGCCGATACAGAAACACCATCCTTATTCTTGACAATTATCGAAGACGAATCGGAACTCAACTGCTGTAGCACCTGCAATGAAACAGAGTCTTTTTCAATTTCGACAAACTGCACTACAGGACAACCTTGATGCTTGCCAACATCAAGCACCAACGATTGACCACCCGACAGGATATCGACATTTTCGGCGATAGAGAACGTGTTGGACGCAGGCTGGGACGGATCATCCTCTTTCGTCCAGGTAGACCAGTCTGTATTGTGGAGCCCCACCGCATATCCCGAAACTCCGCCTAGGGTGTCTCCGGGATAAAGAACAACATTAGGGAAATAAACCACCAATGTGGCGCTGATAGAATCTTCATACGTCCAATTAGCTATTCCATCGGGCAAATAATATAAATCTGGTTCAGCAATGAGGGATGTATCCTGAACTGCGTGATAGCGAAGTTCAACGCCTCTTAACGTGTCGTTTGTGTTATTCTCTATCTTGAATCTTAAAACAGTCTGGTTTGATTGAGAAATCTGTTCATCTAATGTATAAACAGTAATGGCTCCGACTAAATTTGCCAAAGCAAGATTCAAGCATAGAATCATTTTTTTCATTTATCATTTCTTATTGCAGGATAAAGTTGGACGAATAAAAATATATTTTTTGTATGGCTCACGCAAGGGCAGATGGCGGAACTATTTGGGACAAAACGTCCGGCAATAACAAAACATTTGGCGAACATTTTCAAATTTGGCGAATTGGATGAAAAATCGAAGAGGTGTGTTCCGGCCTTTATGGCACGATTAAAAAATAAGGGTTGCGTTATTTGGCGCTTTTTAGCATATATTTATTGGGAAAACTGAGCTTAGGAGGACTTTATGCAGCTCTTGGCGTCTTGTGATGATCTTCTCTGGGAAGCGGCGCTTGACTATGCGGTGCGCTTCCGCAAGGAAATGCACTTGTGGAAAGACATCGTGAAGGATGAACCTGTCGAGGCGTTTTTGGGCGGAGCCACGGAATGGGGCCGCACTCTTCTCGTGCTTACGGCGAGCCGCCTTGTGCTTTTGAATAAGCCGTGCTTCCGCAAACTCCGGGAGCGTACGGTCAGTCTCCGCGATGTGAACGCCGTGTCTTTTGAAAAGAAACTTTTCGGGAGCCGCGTCTATATCCAGAACGGGCAGGAAATCCTCATCGTTAAAAAGGTGCAGGCGCGTTATGCGGAAAACTT
>JALNVO010000201.1 GCA_023231365.1 Fibrobacteraceae bacterium
CTTCTCGGTGGAATCATCGCAGAACATTTGAGCTATGGAGCAATTTTCGCCATCAGTGCATTTGTCGTATTCATCGGAGCAGGCGTATTCTACTTTTTCGCCGCACCTCACTACAATGCACATAAATTAGAAAACGCCTAGAAAACTTCACAAGAAATTTTCTAAACTAGGAAAATGCAACCATCCTCAAAAGCAATTCTCCTTTGTCTTTTTTTAGGTACCGCATCCGCCTTTGCCGAAACCCGCACACTCTCCCTGTTTTTTGCAGGCGATTTAATGCAGCACGAAGGCCAGCTCAACACAGCTCTCCAAAAAGACGGAACTTACGACTATGCAGATAATTTCAAGTACATGAAACCCGCCATAGAAACCGCAGACCTAGCCATCGTCAACTTTGAAGTCACCCTGGGCGGCAAACCCTACACGGGCTACCCCGCCTTCAGCGCACCCGACGCATACTTTTACGCAACCAAAGAAGCCGGATTCGACATCTACCTCACCGCGAACAATCATTGCCTCGACCGCGGAAGGAACGGCCTCATCCGCACAATCCACGTCATGGATTCCCTCGGCGTACCGCATCTCGGCACTTACACCGATACAAGCGACCGCGCCACCCGATATCCCCTTCTCGTACAAAAGAACGGATTCAAGATCGCGCTTTTGAATTACACCTACGGCACCAATGGAATTGAAACACCCGCACCGACAATCGTCAACCGCATCGACACCTTACAAATTAAGCAAGATATTGTCAAAGCGCAAGGAATGAATCCGGACGCCATCATCGCCAACATGCACTGGGGCATTGAATACCAAATTAAAGAAAACGCAGAGCAAGACTCGCTTGCCGCATTTTTGCTCCGCAATGGAGTTGCGCACGTCATCGGCTCGCACCCGCATGTCCTCCAGCCGATGAAAATAGTCATGGACTCGCTCGACGAAGCGCACATCGTTGTCTATTCACTGGGAAATCTCATATCCAACATGAAAAAGCGCTACACCGACGGCGGAATCTCGGTACTCCTCACGCTCGAAAAAAGTGACACGGACAAAAAAGTGCACGTCAAAAGCACAAGTTACACACTCTGGTGGGTGCTCCGCCCGGAATTCACCGGGAAGAATTTTGAAATCATCCCCGCAACGCTCGATTCCATTCCCGAAGCCGCAAAAGTGAACCGCGAGATATTCCTGAACGACGCCCGCGAAATTCTCAAAGGCGATATCCCCGAAAAATAATGGCCGCATCCGCCTTCCGGCGGACCAGGCTATATTGCAGGGCAGTCCGTGGCGGCGAGCTAAAGCTACCGCCCCGCACGGCTCCTGCAACCGAGCCTTTGCCAACCGTACATAAATTCAAAAGAAACAAAGTCTCGGCACGTCCGTGTCACTATCCTTTGCGGAAACCGGACAATTACATCTGTCTAAAGCGCTTTAACGCGATCAGGGACGCTGCTACAAAAAAGAGCGCAACCGCAGCAATCAACACCAGCGGAGCATACGGATAAGCAAAATAATATCCCGAAAATTTTTCAGAGACAATGAGCAGAACAAAAACAGAAACCAGCGCGGATTGATTCGCCGCACGTGCCGTATTTACATATAAAGAAACAAGCAGGGAAAAGCCCGAGATAAAAACTGAAAAAGCGAAACCCGCCACCACAGACATCCACCACACGTCAAACGAAGCGTTCCCAAAGGCTAGCGCATAAGCCGATTCTCCGAACAAAATGAAAACAAACGGAATGGGAATTACCGCAAGAAGCTTCCCAAAGAAAATTTCCGCAGGTTTTACGGGCAACAGCAATAACAATTCCAAAGATCCGCGTTCCCGCTCGCCGGCAAAGCTATCCGATGCAAGCGGAACCCCCATCGGACTTATCAAAAGCGCACAAAAAAGCATCAATTGCCGCACAACATAAGGATCATCCACGCCCGAAAGGAACAGGAACTCCGAAAGGCAAAGAAGCAAGGGCGGGAAGAGAAAGGGCACGAGGAACTTCGGTTCTCGAAGCACCTGGCGAATTTCATGCCGGGCAATCTGCAAAATGGGGCTTTCAGTCATTTTCCGCATTTTCCACGACACCTTTGTAAACTCTTTCCAGAAGCAGTTTCGATTTTTCCACGCCGAGAACCTCTAGAGAAATTCCTGCGGCGTTCAAAGCATTCTGAATTGCAGCAGCATCTACAGGCTTTCCGTTCATCTCCTCTTTCATTTTCAAGCGCACAATCATTTCATTTATTTGCAATGAATCCATCCGCCCCGCCTTCTGCAATTTTCCCTTGGAAATAATCGCAAAAGAATCCGCATACTTGTCCATCTCGGAAAGGATATGCGAAGAAATGAGAAGAGTCCCGCCAGTTTCCTTTTTCCAATCGCCTAAAAGCGACCAGACTGCACTGCGGGAACCGGGATCGAGATTTGCCACGGGCTCATCTAGCAGAAGAACTTGCGGACGGTGAAGCAAAGCGCGGATCACCTGCACTTTCTGCTTCGTACCCTGCGAAAGCGCGCCCAAACGGATTGAAACATCGGAAATTTCCAAAGCTTTTGCCAAAGAGCGGATCCGTTCGCGAGTATCCTTCAAAGCATAAAAGCCAGCAAAGAAGCTCAGATATTCTTCAATCGAAAGCTTGGGGTAAATGCCCGGATTTTCCAAAAGGATTCCGCACGTTGCAAGGTTTAAAGAACCATCCGCATTCCGCAAATTTTCTGCAATCCTAATTTGCCCGTGAGTTGCAGGAAGCCGCCCGCAAAGGAGCCGCAAAAGGGTCGTTTTCCCCGCTCCGTTCGGCCCGAGCAGGGCAAAAGCATCGCCCTTATCCACTTTAAAAGAAACAGAATCCAACGCAGCAGCCGAAGTTCTCGGATACGCAAAGGAAAGATTCTCAAATTCAAAGACAGAAGAGCCCACCTTTCAATAGTAGAAAATTCTACTTTTGAATTATGCAACAGCCTATATCAAAAGAGGGCTTCCAAAAACTTAAAGAAGAATGGGAGCACCTCAAATTCGTCGAACGACCCGAAATGCAGCGCCAAGTGGGTGCCGCTGCTGCTGAAGGCGACCGCTCTGAAAACGCAGCCTACACTTACGGTAAGATGCGGCTCCGGGACATCGACCGACGCCTCCGGGAACTCGACAAAATCCTCGACCAAGCTAAAGTCATTGAACTCGCCATACCCAAAGATGGATCCATCCGCTTTGGTGCGACGGTCACCCTCGAAGAAGAAACGACGAAAAAACAAAAGACTTATACGCTTGTGGGCGTACAGGAAATCGATCCTTTACAAGGTAAAATCAGCATCAGCTCCCCCGTAGGCAAAGCTCTTCTCGGCAAGTACAAAGGCGAAAGCGTAGCGATAACAATTCCAAAGGGAACCTTCAACTATACCGTTCTCGAAATTCTATACAAATGATGCCGTTTATCGATACGCACTGCCACATGGACACCTACGCAGAAAAGTCAGGCGAGGCTTTTGAATCCTGGTGGGCAAACGTGCTTCCCCACCCAGAAGCTATCGTACAAGTCGCCTGCGAAATAGAGAACTTCGAATACGCACAAAATCTGACCGGCCGGTACAAGGAAGTCTATGCAGCATACGGCATTCACCCGGAAGTCGCCGTCTCGTACTGCGAAGCCGTTGAAGAAAAACTCAAAAAGGCACTCGCCCATCCGAAAGCGGTGGCCCTCGGTGAAATCGGGCTGGACTATCATTACGAAGGCGCCACGCACCAGAAACAGATGGAAGTTTTTGCCCGGCAGCTAGATTTGGGAATAGCGCTGAAGAAGCCCATAGTCCTCCACCTGCGCGAAGCTGACGACGATGCGCTCCAAGTACTCTCTCAGGCAAAAATCGGTAAAGTCAAAATTCACGTGCACAGCTTTAGTGCAAATCCGGATTTTGCCGAAAAACTGCTGTCACTCCCCTCTCACACATTCATCGGATTCACAGGCATCGTCACTTTTAAAAACGCACAGAACGTGCGGGACAGCGCAAGCATCGTCCCTCTCGACCGTCTTCTGCTCGAAACGGACGCCCCCTACCTTGCACCGGTGCCCTTCCGAGGAAAGCCATCCCATGCGGGAATGATCCCCAAAATCGCAGAAACACTTGCTCAAGTCAAAGGAGTTACCCTAGACTCCTTGATGCTCGCCGCACGGCAAAACACAAAAATCTGTTACGGAATATAAGAACTCGCTCTATTGGGCGGTACCGCATTTTTAACAACACGGCTCTCCGCCATCGTGCGGAACGCTTCTGCCGGAGCAAGCGGCCTAGAGAAATAGAATCCTTGGATATACTGGCATCCTTCCTTATAAAGGAAGTCCAGTTGATCCTTCCGCTCCACGCCCTCGGCAATCAAATCCAGCCCAAGGGATTTTGCCATTCCTATTACCATCTTCACAATGGCGACATCTTCCGCATTCTTCGGAATATCCCGGACAAAGGAGCTGTCTATTTTAAGCGTGCGGATCGGATAGCGCTTCAAGTACATCAAAGACGAATAGCCCGTTCCAAAATCGTCGATGGAAATCTGGATACCCATATCGGCCAATTTTTCCATAATGCCGATAGTCTTTTCCACTTCGGACATCGCCGTGTATTCTGTCACTTCAAGTTTTAGATTATGCGGGTCCAAATGGGTTTCAAGCAGAATTCTCTGCACTTCGCTCACCATATTATCCAGAGCAAACTGTTTTGCAGAGAAGTTCACGGCACAAGTCAAATCCCGATAGCCCAAATCAACCCATTCCTTCATTTGTTTGCAAGCCATGCGCAAGATGAGTTCACCCATCGGCACAATCAAGCCCGTCTCTTCCGCCATCGGAATAAAATCCGCCGGAGAAACAATACCTCGCTCCGTATTATTCCACCGCACTAACGCTTCAAATCCCGTCACCCGGTTCCCATGGAAAATATCCACAATCGGCTGATACATCAGCATAAATTCACAGCTCTGGATAGCTTTGCGGATCTCCATTTCTAGCTTGTAGAGTTCCATCGCCTTTTCTCGCATTCCCGAAGCGAAGAACTGAATTCCACCAATGCCGACGCGCTTTGCTTCCCGAAGCATCGTATCCGCATTCGCTAAAAGCGATTCGACGTCTTTGAACTCGCGGTTGAAAATAACCGCCATCGAAACTGTAATCAAAATTTCATGGCCATCAATGGAGAACGGCATCCGGATCTCGTCCTGCAAGCGGCGTACGATCGCCTTGACTTCCGTA
>JALNVO010000202.1 GCA_023231365.1 Fibrobacteraceae bacterium
CCCGGATCAGCCGTCCCAAGAGAGAGGAGCGCCCTTCGCGCGCAAGAGCACGCATCACCTCGGACGAAAATATCCGGGAGCAAATGGCGTTCTGGAGAGCAGGTAGGGTGGACATAGTGGGAAGATAATAAAAGTTTAAAATGGTAAGTCATCATCGCTATTCCCTTCGCCCTTTTTTTCATCCTCCGTACCCTGTTGTGGCGTACATTGCCATTCTTGCACAATATCGCTCCAATTGTCCGGTCTGTAGCTGGTCCCTGTCCAAACATTCCAGAACTCTGGATCAGAGGATTGCGGCAAACAATCATCCGGCAACTTCCTCATTTCTATAAGCAACGGTATTTGAGTAGCCCAGCCCAATAAAATGGCCTTACGGGTCGGCAAATTTGGCAGTTCCCGTAAAAAACCGGCAATATGGTCCGGGACTAGTTTTTTGACATATTCCTGATCCTTGTCATTGACAAGGCGATGCAGGAGAAACGTATTGCACTGAGAGAGAACCGTTTGTGAAATTTCAGAAGGTCTTTGGGAAGCAAGAAGAAGGCCTAACCCGAATTTACGTCCTTCTCTGGCAATTTTTTCAAAAATTTCCAAACATAGATGAGCATAACTCATCTCATTGCCATTGTTGGCATCATTGTTGTAATGAATAAAATTATGCGCTTCTTCCAGCACCAATGTCGTCGGAAGTTCCACTTCATTTTTTCTTCTATATCGTTGTAGAGCTTCGAAAATTAAGCGTGCAAAAACAGCCACGACCATGTGCACTATATCACTGGGAATAACCGACAGATCAATGATGGAGACTCGTCCCTTGCGGGCCTTTGGCGTTCCCAAGAATTGTTCAATCCAATCCAACAAAGAAATCTCAGCATCAGGATTAATAATGCTTTTTAACCGGATGTCAGTCAAAAGAGAGCGGATGCGCAATTCTAATGTAGTCGTCAGATTGCGTAAGTCTCGATCATTGGTCGTTGCCGAAGCAAGCACGTAATTCGCCAACGAATCTATTTGAAACGATTTAGGCGTATCCGCGCCAGATTCCACAGAAATATTTTTCGGCAAATTAATTGTGTTTAAGCAGACTTTTAGTGCATCAAGAACGGGCTGTAAATCGGTCCCAGAAAATGCATTTTGAAAACCGTTGCCATTCGTACGCTTTTGTTGAACAGATGTAGATATATTTGAAACCTTTTGAAGTTTATCTTTTAAAGCGTTTTCTATATGAGATATTTGACTATATGTCTGCGCGTCTGCTGAAAGATTTTGAAGAGTTTGATGTACGCCGCTATAGTTTTTGAATTCTTGATAAGACCCAATATCTGCAAAAACCGCCTCTAAACGTTTAGAATACCCCAAAAGATTACGTTGTATAGAAATTAAAGGCTGTTCCTCTAGTGATCGGCCCGCTTTGATTCCTGAAAGTGCATCCGTTAAGATAGGCCTTTGAACTCCGGGCGCCGCCCGTGTATAGGAAATCCATTCCCGGCTGTTCCACATCCATGCCGGAATTTGAAACGGCTCGCCTTCTTGATTCGAGCCACCCGGAAGTTGGACGCGATATACCGTTACTTCGTCTTTAAGGTCTTTGAATGCTGCCTGATATTCTCCATTCGGGTCCAGAACAATAAACCGGGAATTCACTTGTTTTTCTTTGTCCATTTCTGCCGAAGCTGCTTCCAACGACCAACGAATGAGCCCAGCGACAGAACAGGATTTTCCACTGCCGGTATTTCCTAAAACAGCCAGATGACGTCCAAAAAGTTTATCTGGGTCCACCTTGATTTTAACCGGAATGGTTTGCCCGGCGTCACCGATGTAAACGTGAGCTTTTGCATCCGCATTTTCCAATATCACTTTTTCTTGTTCCTGTGTCGGGAGAATGACGGAATCCCCAAGAGACGGAAAGTTGAAAACCCCTCGGTCTAATTTATAATGAATGCTATTTCTGAGTGTCTCGACCTTAAGAGTACCCACAGGGGTGAGCCACATCTTCCGCAATGGGAAAGGCAGATCTATCAAATCGAAATCTTTCAAGCCCTTTCGCGCAGGATATTTGGAAGGCTCTACTTTCATGGAATGAATAAAACCCACCAAGGCTCCAACTTCATTCGGGATCAGTACATATCCATTGATTTTCGGGAAAAGGCGCGGTAAGCCGTTAGTGATGGCCACATTCCGAGGGGCCTCTATATCAAGAGCGACTTCTATTTCATTTGTTGAAACGGAATCCACCGTTCCAATACAGGAATTTCTTAATTCAGCAAGTTCATCCATTTTTTTCACTCTCCATTTCCGAATTCTCGGATGAAGGCCCCTGCTTTTCTACTCCGGCTTTCTCTCTATTTTCCTTAATTTTTACCAGTTGTTGTGTAATGCGGTCAATGCCCGGCTTCGGTAAATAGAAATTGACAAGATTGGAAAGTTCTGCAAACGGTTCTCCGAGCAAGAGTGAAATCTGTGCGAGATTACATTTTTGAACAAATTTTTCAATACGGCCACCCGCCTTATCCCAAGAAATGACCAATAAATGAGTCGATGGTATCGTCAGCATTTCCTGAAGAACTCGATTGATGTGGTCATCCCCAAACCCATATCCATAAGTGACGACGACCGAATTCGGACGGCATATTGCCGCGGAGAAATCGCGAAATAATTCAGCATAAGGATAAAAAGCCGTCTCCATATCTTTTGCGGAATTAGGATACACAACAACTGAATCGATTAAAGGTTTATATGTTTTTTGGCTTTGTTCTGCTGCCGAAGACAATCTGGGAAGGGCTTCAGCACCAAAAGGCATCGGCTCCCGATGAATACTTTTTCCATCAAACGTCCAGTCTAGGGAACCATGCAATTTCGTGATTTTTGATACCCCTTCGACATATCTCGGCTCTCCGCGAATTCCGGGAGGATTGTAATGAAAGTCCAAATCCAACCTTGAATTACGAAATACCGGACGGAGCATACCACGGAATCGATCCAGCCATAATATTCCGGCGTCATCCATTGCGTACTCAATAAAACGATCATAATTTGTTGTAAAGATATGCAAGCGATCCCGGGAAGCCACCCTGGACGTAAAACTGAGCAGAAAAGATTTCAAATAGAGAAAAGCTTCTGTTGTCGATTTCTTCTCCTGTTCACTTCCTTGTTCATAAGCCTTCAAGAATTCCTGTTCCCCTTTTAGCACTCCATTCAATAACGCTTCTAGCTTTGAGCTAATTTCTTGCTTTAATTCCTCTGCTTGTTCGTTATGTGCAATTTCAAGTCCCCTTAGTAACTCGATAGCTACACGAAAAACGTCTTCCGCGTTAGCTTCCCCTCTTCCTGTTTTTGCAGCACTTTCCTTTGCTGCCTTTTGAATGTTTGCGTTTTCTACTTTGAATTCTAACTTTTGCATCCCCTGAGAGGATGTTCCGGCAAGTCCTGATATGGCTGTTGAGAGGCCAGACCCCACAAGCAGAGAAAGATGTTCACTTTGAACAAGTGCTGTAAGCCATGGTTCTATGCGAGATCTTAGCTTTGTTCCTACATCATTCGCATCATCCCAATTAATTCCTGAATTTTCTCCATTTTCGCTACCTGCCTCGGAACAAAAAATCTCTATTCCTATTTTTGCAATAGCGTCTTTTTCCCAGTCAATTTTATTGATTTGATTTGCCATATTTTTCTCCATTCAAATACTTTTTGGTGTCATAATTTTTCCCCTACACCCCCACCCGCGGGAGTCCCTTGACAATCCCGACGCTTTTGACGCTTAAGTCGATGACGGAGAGGAGGAGCTTGAGGATATAGGCAGGGTAATGGTGTTCGCTTGCCCAGTCGTTGGGGTCGTTGAGGAGGCCGGAGTCTTTGTCGGTTTTGACCTGATAGCGTTCAAGAATCCATTCGATGGCGCTTTTGCCGTTGACGATGTAGTCGTAGGCGACGAGCGGGATGTTTTTGAGCGTGATACGACTGTTGTAGATGATCTGCGATTTGTCTTCCTTGGTTGCGAAACGCATTTTGTCTATGTGGAGGGCGGCTTCGGGGATGTCGTCTACAGAGATGACGGCACCATCGAGGAAAATCTGCGGGGCATTGTGGCTGGGTTTGGAAACATCATATTTTATTCGTTTATCTGCAACAAGGGCATAAGGGGCCGCGGAGTTCCGGTTAGCGGATCGGGCTGTTTCGGCGGCAAAGCTATCGTAGTGAAGGTGGAGTTCGGCGAGGGCCTTACCCGCTTTGCTGAAGGCCATAAAGTCGTCGAGGCTTTCGACGATGGGAATGCGCGGGAGTTCCTTTTTGAGGTCGGCGGAGAAGGTTTCGCGGTAGTCTTGAGCGTGGAGGAGTCCGTAGACGTAGTAGAAAATGTGTTCCTTGGTGATGGCGCGGGTATTCGCGAAACGGCGGCGGACTTCCTTCAGCATCCAATCCGTGATGCCGTCGTGGCGGATGTAGCCCGAGTCGCCTCCGAATGCGGAGAGCTGGTTGCCCTCGGCTTTTTCGTACCAGTAAAGGGGGAAACACTGACTTTTTCCGATCAGTTCCAAATCGGGAATTTGATCGGTGATGATGGCAGAAAATTCTTTGGTAACGCCAACACCGCTGACGCAAATGACCAAATTTTCAGAATCGGCGGTGGGAAAAAATTGTTCAGTTAGTCCAGGACGCTCATTCCAGAAACGCGAATAAAATAAACATTGCTTAAAAAATGGACGATAAAGTGCTTCAATATATTTGCCGTCTTGAACATCGTATTCTTTATTTTTATGAGCACAGCCAAGTACATTTGTCGTCCAACTAATGCAATCGCTGCTAAATCAAACCTCTTTAATTTGATCCGAGGCCAATAAATTACGCTGTTCGTTATAGAAACGTATCATTTTCTGGATGTTTGTTTTTAGCTTTGCCTGTGAGGAGTTGTAGCACCAGCAATCCCGCTGCGTTTTGAGTCCATTGGAATACCACGGCACAAACACGGTCTGTATATTCTTCTTGTCGTCCTTGTCCCCGAGCGGGATGAATTCCGCGAATTTTCCGTTCCGGTGATTGATCCAGTCGCCGTGCTCATCGGGGTGGAGCTCCGTCCACTTGACGCCATTTATGGAGCGGGCTTTGCGGATGATGTCGAGTTTCTGCTCGCGGGAGAGATAATCGCCGATGTCATGGTAATAAATGGTGGCGCCGTTTTTTTCTTTACTCATTGCTTACTCCTGTGTGCCAATCGATATTTCTGGGACGG
>JALNVO010000203.1 GCA_023231365.1 Fibrobacteraceae bacterium
ATAGGCTTTTCTGAAATTTATATGTAATCCAGATCGGCGGCGGAAAGCCTTCGCTTGCGTCGGTTGGTACGATGCGGGTTCGACGGCTAATTCCGCAGCGTTTCTGAAAGGCTTTCTTTAGAGATAGCGTATGAGAAGGAGGCTTTTCCCGGAGATTTTGCTGCAAGTCAGTTAACCGGGAAAAATTTGTTTCTCTTTTGTTTCAGGCTTCCTTCCTGTTCCGGCTCTTTTTAGACCGGAACTTTTTTGTATGCATTCAAAACCACCGGCAAGCCCAGTGGCCCTAACCAAAGGATGAAAAGATCCTTTACACCTCGTGTAGATTCAAAAGAGATGCCCCGCACAATGAACACGGGAATTTCGAAGAGGGAATGACTCAAGCGGGCTAGGCCGCATGATTTTCATAATCCAGCAAAAACCATCCCCTCAAGATTCAAAATCGAGCATACTTAAGCAAGCTTAAGTGCGACTCTCAATTTGGGCGATTTAGACGCTTCGCGTCATCGCCTGCATTTCGGTCATGCTCAAGCAAGCTTGAGCGCGACTCTCAATTTGGGCGATTTCATCGTCGAGAGCGGGATCTCGGCGATAAAGACAAGCAAGCTTGCCTTTGCTGCACTCGATTTGCAAGCTGTTCATTTCACCAAAGCAATTTTTAGAGATACCCTTAAGCCTAATGTTTACAAGCGTTCCAAAGTATTTGACAGATCTATTTTGGACACGAGTAGTACAAATTCCTTATAAAAATAAAATCGGCGGACATTCATCCGCCGATACCTCACGGGTTCATTTGATTGAATCCGTTTGACTTGGAAGTGATTGCGCCGGGTTTAAAGACTCGTGGTCACGCGAATGCCGGTTGCCGGTTTATCAATTTTGCTATCGCTGAACACGGAGAACTGTACTTTTGTACGTCCCAGGCTTTTCGTTAGAGCGACGCTCCAGGCGAGCTCATCCGCGTCCGCGACGAGTTCGTCGCGATCCTTGAGATATTCCACTTCGAACATTAGGTTGCTGAGTATGCCTGCGGTGGGAACGTCCACTCCCACGAAGAACGGCATGTAGTCCGAATCCTGGGCATAACCGCAGTCCGTCGCCACGGCATTTCCCGCTTTTACCGCCGCAGCGCCGACATCACTATTTTTTCCTGTAGTGATATAGGCCCATTCTCCGTACACCTTCACCTTCGGAAGGATCGTGTAGCTTGCCTTCACGTCGGCGCGGTGGGTGATGACGGCCGGTTTCAGCATGGGGTCGAGTGCGTTCACGCGGTAGGCGAGTGTCAAGTCGAGTGCGGAAATTTTCAGATTGTCTTCGAATCGCAGATATCCGCGGTTATAGGGAACGAGACTGTTGGAATCTTTCGAATCGTAAGTTGTTCCCACGAGAGCGTTCAAGGTGGAAGGACCTGCTTTCCAGCCGAGTTCAAATCCATCTTGGGGCCCTGTGCGGCTGATGAATCCGTGATAGGAGGTGCTGCCGTCTATTTTTTTATCCAGATAGGTTCCGAAATTTCCTCCTACGCTCCAGTCCGTTTCCCAGTGACCGAACTTCAAGTTGAATTTCTGATCATTCAAAGCCCACTTGTAGTTGCCAAAATAGATGCGGGGGCTGAAATATTCCGTACCCTTACCATAGAAGGCCTGCGACCACATACGGAAATCCAAGGTCGCATCGAAATCAGGAGAACTGTACTTTGCTCCAAAATTCGCACGCAACCAGAAAGTATCGAAATCATTATCGGAATGGTTGTTATATAGGGCTTTCACCGCTTGTGCTTGAAAGCTCCCTGTGAGTTTGAAATCTCCATCGGCTGCGTACGTGGCGGACAGAAGTCCGAGTCCGAGCAGAAGATATGTGGCTGGTTTAAGAAACGTGTTCATAAGTTTCTCCTTATGGGTTGTTGGTTTGTGTTATTGTGACAAATTTTGTCATTAATGAAATAAGGGCAGCCCTTTTTTCATAAAGTTTTTTATAAATTTTAGGAGGATGCTTTTAGTAATAACAGATGTTCCGGCGGCAGAACAAATAACGCTGTATCGCTGGGAGACTCTGCGTGTTCTGCGGGGGCTTCTTCTGAATCTGGAACAATTCGAATTAAATTTTCCTTCACATCATCCGCTTTTTTGTCTGGATCTGCCTTTGCAATTGCCGTGATGTATTCGGTGCGCTCGAAGGGCGAATCCTTGTGCCGTTCCACCTTGAATTCAAAGCAGTTGACGGTTTCTCCGGGGTGTGGAGTCCGGATGTGATGGGCGCGTATTCCCACGTAAGCGATGCCGTCGGGAACCGCTTCCTTTGTATCGAGGGCAAGGCCCCAGGCGGGAACCGCAATCCGGCGGGTGCCGGTTTTCTTTGCTTCCGCAATATTCTTGCATCCCGTGAGCCTTGCTGCGGGAAGATTCCCGGGATTCCGGAAAAGATCCTCTTTCCTTCCGCTGGCGACGATGCGGCCTTCCTGCAGGATCTTCATTTCATCGCAGATGCGGAACACCTCGTCGCGGTCATGGGAAACGAAAAGAACGGTTCCCTTGAAAGACTGGAGCGTTTCGAGAACTTCCTCTTCCACCTGGCTCCGGAGGAAGGCGTCCAGGGCGGAGAATGGTTCATCGAGCATCACGATTTTCGGGTCGGATACGAGAATGCGCGCGAGAGCTGCCCTCTGCTGCTGACCGCCGCTCAGACGACCTGGGTAACGGTTGCGGAGTCCTTCCAGATGCAGCTTCTCGAAAATTTCCCCGATGCGCCTCTGTCTTTCTTCCTTGGGAACCTTGCGGAGCACGATGGCGAGATTTTGCTCGATGGTCATGGTGGGGAAAAGCGCATAGCTCTGGAAGAGATACCCGGTTCTGCGCTTCTGCGGCGGCACGCAGATCTTTTTTGCGGAATCAAAGACCGTCTCTCCGTCGATGACGATCTTCCCTTCATCGGGAGTTTCAATGCCCGCGATGCATTTGAGCGTCATGGACTTTCCGCAGCCCGAAGCTCCCAGAAGCCCGACCCGCTCGTTTTCAGCGCGGAAGGACACCGAAAGAGAAAAACCCGGGAAGCGTTTCCGTATGTCCACGAGGAGGCTCATCCCTTTCTCCTTCCGCACAGATTCATGGCGATGACTACGGAGAAGGAAATGGCGACGATGATGAGAACCCACAGGAGCGCGAGCTGCATGTTGCCGCCTTCGGCGGCGAAGAAGATGGAGATGGGAATGGTCTGGGTCTTTCCGGGAATGTTTCCTGCGATCATCAGGGTCGCTCCGAATTCCCCGAGGGCCCGGGCGAACCCGAGGATGGTTCCCGCAGCGGCGCCGGGCCATGCCATTGGGATCATGATGCGGAGAAAAATCAGGATCTCTGGGATGCCTAGCGTTCTTGCCGCCTGAATCACCGTGGGGTCGATCTGTTCGAAGGAGGCCCGCACGGTGCGGTAGATCAGGGGAAAGGCGACGACCGAGGCCGCGATGACTGTCGCTTCCCACGAAAAGATGATCCGGATGCCGATGTCCATGAGAAGGCGCCCGATGGGGCTGTTCCTTCCGAAGATCACGAGCAGAAAGAATCCGAGCACCGTGGGCGGAAGCACCATGGGCAAGGTGAAGAATCCATCCAGAACGGCCTGGACACGCCCCCGGAGCCCCAGAACGAGGCGGGCTGCCGTCACCCCCAGGACGAAGGCGATAAGGGTCGCCACCACGGAAGTCCTGAAGGAGATTTCGAGGGGAGTCCAATCAATCTGGGACAGGTCCATACTCTGTTGCCTGAATATTATAGAGAAAGAGATCGTTTATTTTGCAATGGCAAAGCCGTATTTCACGAGAATCTTTCCTGCCTCGGGCGAGGAGGACAGCCATTTCAGGAAACCTTTGGCCGCGTCGGGGTGCCTGCTGTCCTTGATGACGGCGGCGGGGTAGATCACGGGCTTGTGGGTCCCTTCGGGCGCAATGGCCGCGACCGTGACCTTCTTGGAAATCGCCGCATCGGTCGCATACACGACGCCCGCGTCCACTTCTCCCATTTCCACATAGGAAAGCACTTGACGCACGTCCTTGGCGTAAATGGCCTTGGCCTTCACCTTGCCTAGAATATTCAGGGAGGTGAACACCTGTTCTGCATACTGGCCCACCGGAACGCTCGTGGGTTCCCCGAGTGCGATCTGCTTTACTTTATCCGTAGCGGCGTCCGTGAAGGCGGAAATGCCCTTCGCTCCTGCGGGGACGATGAGCACCACCTTGTTCTCCGCAAAATTTCTGCGGGTTCCTTCCAGCAGGAGGCCTTCCTTTTCCAGTTCATTCATCTGTTTGGGAGAGGCCGAAGCGAAAAGATCCGCCGGTGCGCCCTGCTCGATCTGTTTCTGAAGGGATCCGGAAGAACCGTAAGTCGGCGTCACCGTGATGTCCGGCTTCACTTTTTGGTAGGCGGCGATGAGCTCGTTCATCGCGTCCGTGAGGCTAGCTGCGGCGGAAACGATGATTTCCGTTTTTGCGGACGCGGCATACAATGAGGCTGTAAAAGCTAGAAGTACCGCCATGGTGGCTAAACGAAGGGATTTCAGCATATAGACTCCTCTAAAAGGGTTGAATGAAAAGTCAGGAAAGTCTTGCGAGAATCACATAATTGGGATCGAACCAAATGACATATTTTTCGTTATATTGCGGGTTGATCAAAGTCCAGTCGCCGATAGGAACAAGAGCGCTCAGCGTCCGGTTGTTGCTGATACTGAATGTGGCTTGGGCGTAATCTTCATCAATTACAGCACGGACAAGGGTGCACTGGAGCCTGTTCATGGGTCCCTTGGGCAGGGAAAGTCCCGCTTCCTCCGGGGACGCCATATTCATGCAGGTCGCTTTGATCAGAGCGACTACTTCGGAGCCGATGCCTAGCCCCATCTCGGAAATGGTGGAACGCGTCACGCGCGATGTGATGATCGCAAGGTCATCCACCATTACATCCACCCAAGCCTGGGCATTGTCTCCCCAGATGCGCTCCACTTTTCCGTGGAGCTGATTGCGGGCACTCGTGCACAGCGAAAGACGGCGCAAAAATGTCGTTATGTCGAGCATTTCCTGCTGTTTGCCTTTTTCAAAGGATTCCATGAAAAGGCGATGCCGTTCGCACAAGTCCTCATACTGGGAAAGCAGTTTTTCTCCGAGTTCGGTCAAAGTGGAAGTCCCGCCGGCAGCTCCCCCCTGTATGCTTTTTACCAG
>JALNVO010000204.1 GCA_023231365.1 Fibrobacteraceae bacterium
GTAATGCAGTTGGCTGACCGCGTTTCAAATGTAGCCAAGGGATTTCTTATATGCCGAGGATGGAACGCCAAAAGGCTAAACGGGACCACCGGCCTAGCCGGTGGTTTTGAATACATACAAAAAGCAACCCCCCGGCATAGCCGGGGGTTCTTCATATACGGGCATAGCCCTAGGATACTAGCAGCGCGTCGCACGCGCTGACGGTTCTCGCACTTGCGAATTGTCCTTACCGGCCGCCCGTAAACGGGCTATAATTTTCCCATCATTGTCAATTGTTCACCATATCTATCATCATCTAATTGATGCCTTATATGATTCGCAATTTTTACGGCATTTTTCCCTGCCGTATCAACATAATAGCCTCGGCACCAAAACTCTCTGTTCCGGTATTTGAACTTTATTTCTGGAAATTTTTCATACATCTGCAAGCTGCTCTTTCCTTTTAAGAAGCCTATCACGCTTGACACTGCATATTTGGGAGGTATCTCCAAAAGCATGCGTACATGATCCGGACAGACTTCGGCTTCCAATATCTTGATCTTTTCCGATTCGCAAAGCATGCGGAGTATTCTGCCTATCTCTCTCCGCTTCTCCCCATAAAAAGCTTTTCTTCGGCATTTCGGAGCAAATACTATATGATATTTACAATTCCATGTCGTATGTGCCTGTGTTTGTATATTTTCCATCGGAAATCCTTTGATTTTATTGTGATGCAGTTGCCAGACCGCGTTTCAAATTTAATCAAGGGATTTCTACTCTTGCTCATTACCGCGAGAAGGCTCCTTTTGGACCACCGGACTCGCCGGTGGTTTTGAATTCATACAATAAAGACAAGCAAGCTTGTCTTTGCTCCTCTCGATTTGTATGCCGTTTACTTAACCAAAGCAATTTTTAGAGGTGCCCCTATGTAATTTTTTCACAATCGAGAACATAGAGTGAAATGTAAGGAATAAGCTCAGCCTTTCGGATACTTTCTCCGCACTACTACATAGCACACGGCAAGTACAATCGCCGAAATGCTCCAAGAACCCGGGTAAGCCACATACAAATTCGTGAGTTTGTGATTCGCAGGAATATTAAAGAATGTAAAAATCCACAAAAGACGAAGCCCGCAAGCGCCAAACATGCATACTACAGACGGGAGAACCGAATGGCCCAATCCGCGGAGATTAGAAGAAAAGCCGTCCATAAGCCCGCAAATCCCATACGTTCCACATACAAAATAAATGCGGATAACACCTTGTTCTATAATGGCCGGATCCGGAGAATAGATACGCATTAAGGAGTGAGCAAAGAAAACAACTATTAGCCCGAACATTTCACCGATACAAAAAGTGTAAAAAAGAGAAATGCGGTTAGACTCATCAATCCGCGCATATTCCTTCGCCCCCAAGTTACGGCTAATGTACGTCATCCCGGCAATTTCAAAGCCGCTCATACATACCCACACAAACATCTCAATATTTGCCGCGGCCGCATTCCCCGCCATCGTCACCGGACCAAACGAATTGACGGATGCCTGAATGACAAAATTCGAAATGTAGAACACAAGGCATTGAAAAGCCGCAGGAGCGCCAATTTTTAAAACCCCTTTAAAAGCGGAACTATCAAAATAAATGTTGTGAATATCGAGCCGGATCGATTTGCGTTCCCGGGCAAGGCAACGGAGCATAAGCCCCGTCGCTACATATTGCGAAATGGTAGTCGCGAGCGCCACGCCAGCCACATCCATCTTGAAGCCTATCACAAAGAACAAGTTCAGGACAACATTGATAAGCCCCGAAATAATCAGAAAGTAAAACGGGCGCGAAGTATCGCCCTTCGCACGCAGAATAGCCGCTCCAAAATTATAAATGGCAACGCCAGGAATTCCGGGCAAATAAAAATAAAGATATTGCAGAGCGCCGGGCATCACATCCGATGGAGTCCCCAACAACTTTAAAAAAGCCTCTCCAAAAACAGCTGTAATAATCATCCCGAGTACACCCAAAGTTAGGGCAAGTATCATAGAGACATTCACAATACCGCGAACCTTTTTATCTTCGCACGCCCCGAGGAACTTAGCCGCAAGAACCGTAGAACCTATCGAAAGATTGAGAAGAAGATTTGCAAAAAGCCCGACGATAAGGCCGTCCGCACCAACGGCGGCAAGCGAAACAGGGCTTCCGAATTGGCCGATCACCACCACATCAGCAGCATTGAAAAAAAGCTGCAAAATGCTTGATGCCGCAAGGGGTAGCGCAAAACGGGCCATACCCTTGAAGATAGACCCGCGCACCATATCGACATCGCGGAAAGAGGGACGTTTAATCATCGAGCGCAATAATAATTGCGAAAATCAAACACGGCAAGCCGTTGGACGGCATCGGCATCATTCTTATCCTTTTCTCGGGACGCACTCATACAAACCGCATCATCGCCGAAAACCACATACCCAAAATCCATCGGCAAGCAGAACTGAATCTTTACGCCCTTTGCGGTTATGCCACCAGTATAATCCTCTATTCATATTACTCCAGACCGCACAATTCAAATGCAAACAATCTTGCAAGTCCCCGGCTGGGCCAAGTTTTTCTCCGCGCTCTCGATGTTTCCTCCCCTCTTCATGCTCAAATCGCTCAAGCACAACGGCGCCATTCCCGATCGAACCTCGGATGCACTGGAGCTACTCACCACATCGGTATCTGCATTTTCAAAAAAAGTTTCACCTCAGACAATTTTCCGAAATCGGCAAATAAAAAGAGGCCCCGCAGAAAGTTTCAAGGGGGAAAGTCTTCCCCCCGCAGCTACTTCGTACGCCGCACCCCCTTTCTAGCGGGGAGTACCCCGCAACGCCCCCAGAGCAAGCGGCACCCCTCAAACTCGGCGGAAGGAAGATAAATCTCCGCAAAAAAACTATTATTGAAACAGCTACTCAAGTAGAGCCCCCTTAGTCTAAAGTTTCGCAGATCCTAGGCCGCGGAATATGGAGATTCTTATGGTTACATTCAAGCAATGGCATGACGAAGACCTCACATTCAACAATGAAATGAAGATTTATTTCTGCCAATGCGACTTAAAAAGCAATCTGATCCTCACCGAACTTCTCCGCATCACAACGGACAGCGCCGTCGATGACTACAATCAGCGCGGAATGTCATACAAGTTCTTGCAGGAACACGATATGGCAGTTCTCGTCTCTCGCGTTGCCTTCACCATCCATAAAATGCCCGTAGCAAACGAACTCATCACCATCCGCACTTGGGAAGAAAAGCCCGAACCGCTGCAATTGATGCGCGCCTACGAAATCACCGACCGCGATGGAAGCAAGCTAGTAAGCGGCCTCAGCGCCTGGCTCGTCGTGCACTACCAATCCCACAAAATCATCCGTACCAAGGACTTTACACTCCGCCCAGAACCCAACCGTTCGGAAATGCACGATTGTCCCTACCCCGGGAAAATCGTCGTCACCGAAGAACTCCGACCCTTAGGCGAACACAGCATCGGCAACTCAGACATTGACGCAAATGGTCATGTCAACAGCTCACGCTATGGCGCATTTGCCATTGACGCCCTCCCTGAAACCTACCTGCAGAAAGAAATCAAAGGATTCCGCCTCAATTATTCCAAGGAAGCCAAGAAAGGATCCAATCTTTCCCTCTATGGAGCTTTCAACGATACATCAAATAAAGTAACGGTCGTCGGTAAGCAAGCCGGAAGCATCTGCTTTGAAAGCGAATTTTTGTTCTAAAAAAATTTCTACGAAATAAAATTCAAAATTTTCAATTCAACAGGCATTTCTTTTAAAAAGGCTTATTATTTTTATAGAAGACCCTATTCCTTTTTGCCTAAAGCGTCCTCTTCAACCCAAGGAGAAAATATGAGCTGGGAGTGCAGGTATTTAAACGGAACGGATTGTATGCTACGCAGTAAGCCCTGCGATCCGGGAGCTACAGGATGCGTGCTCCAAGGGAAATATTATTTCCCTTTTGATGAAGAAAAGAACAAAAAGCCAATTAAAACAAAGAAATCAACGATAAACAAAAACCATTAATGCTGCTGACTTTTCCTGACATTCAGCAAAAATTTATCAAAATGGCAAGTTCTAGCGGTTTGTCCTTGTGATGAAAACTACACAAAGACTTCTATCCCTCTACTCAAAAATTTTCAAAGAACTATCTTTGCGCCGTTCGGACAAAAATAGGAGTTATCTAATGCTTCAAAAGATTGCGCTCACTGTGGCCCTCATCGCGGTATCCAGTTTTGCAACATGGGACTATTTTCCTGTTCTGGATGCGGGCAAAGGCACTGCAAAGGCAAACATGTATTACGATTGGGACGGAGATTGGTCCCAGATGGGCATTGGCATTAGCGCACGCTATACGGTAGCACCAAACGTGGAACTCGCTTTGATGGATCTCGGCTATCAATTCTGGAACGAAGAGGATTGCAAAGGCTGCGCTGATGGTGGCGACGGTCTCCGGGATCTTACATTTGGCCTCCGCTATCAAATCGTTCCGATCTTCAACGTTTTCTTGGACGCGAATCTTCCTATCGGCTCTGACGAAGTTACCAACAATGAATTCAGCCTCTATTTCGGCGGTCAATTCTCTCAAAAGATATCTCCAATATTCGTCCTCGGCACAGAGGGAGGCTTTCTGTGGGGATTTGAACACGATAAATATGAACGCGGTCTCGTTCTTGAAATTGGCGCGGAAGGAGACTTTCCCATCCCATCCACTGGCTTTACTCCGTTCGTAGGTTTAAAACTTCTCTATCAATTGACAGAAAGCTCATCTGACGGTCACGATGTAGGTGGCGACGGAGACAATGACATCCAAGTTTCTCTCGGTGCGAAGTATGACATCGATACACAAATGGCAGTTGATGGCAAGCTGATCCTCCGCAGCGGAGATGACTCCCTCGGTGGTAATGCAACAGGCATTGCTTTTGATTTCTACTTCAACTTCTAATCCTTAAGAAGCAAGTCAAAAGCCCGGATACTTTCCGGGCTTTTTTATATGCATTCAAAACCACCGGCGAGTCCAGAAGTCTGGTAGAAGGCATCTCTCGTTCCATCCCCGACATACAAAAAATCCCTTGGCTACATTTGTTTACTACGTAAACATTAACCTCGGCTCAGCAATATTCGTGCAAGCACGACTGCAGCATTCGCCTTATGATTAATTGAAACTCGGGTCAGCCAACTGCATCA
>JALNVO010000205.1 GCA_023231365.1 Fibrobacteraceae bacterium
AATTCAAGGCGACGATTCTTATCGGAACACCCACGTTCTTAAGAGCGGTGGGCGTAAACCGCTGGGTTCACCCGATGTGTTTCAAACATTTGCGGCTTGTTCTTTCGGGTGCAGAAAAGCTCCGTCCTGAAATTCGCGACCTGTTTGCCCGTAAATTTAAAAAGGAGATTTATGAGGGATACGGTTGTACAGAAACGGCACCTGTCGCCACGTTTAATTCGGAAGATGTGTTACTGGATGATTTTATTACAATGGACCCTTGCTCCAATTTGAATTCTGTGGGCGTACCCATTCCGGGAACTTGTGTGAAAATAGCCGACCCGATAACGGATGTGGAACTTCCGCAGGGTGAAGAAGGCATGATTCTTATCGGCGGTTGCCAAGTGATGAAGGGCTATCTCAAAGATCCGGAACGCACTGCGTCTGTAATTATTGAGAGAAATGGGCAGCGCTGGTACAAGACTGGGGATAAGGGCAAAGTCGATGAAGATGGCTTTGTTATTATTGTAGACCGCTACAGCCGTTTTGCGAAGCTTGGCGGTGAAATGATCTCGCTTGGTGCGGTTGAAGCCAAAATCAATGATTCGGGAATTCTCGCCGGAATGGAATTCTTGGCTGTTGCCGTTCCCGATGAGGCCAAAGGTGAAAAAATTGTGCTACTTTATCACGGAGATAAGGATGCCGATCAGATCCAGCGCGAACTCCGAAAGTCCGGTATTCCGCAAATGATGCAGCCGGGCAAGGTATTTTCTGTAGATGCCGTTCCCAAACTTGGCAGCGGCAAGTGGGATTTTACGACCGCTAAAAAAATTGCAAAGGAACTTTGCGAGGCTTCAAAATGAATGAGATTCATACAAGCGAAGGGTTTACCGAAAAACGCACTGTACAGTCTTTTGGTGTACTTTTGTTTGTTACGGGACTTGTGATTTTGTCTGTCGGCCTTGTGGCTGGCTTTGCCGAAGATTTTGCTCGCGATGTTCTCAATATGGCTTTTGCCCGCTATGCAAATGCGACGGGGCGCTTTGCCCTTCACCATTTTGCGGAAGACCAGACTCTGATGGGGGTCCTTCAATCTCTCGAAAACGAGCTCCTTCCGCTACTTGCGGTTATATCTCCGCTGTTTCTTGTGGTTGGCTTTGCCATAGCTGTATTTGGCATAGGCGTTTTTGCCTATCCGCGCTTTGGTTCGGAACTTTTGGTTTCTTTCCATGTATTGAAGAGAGTCCCAGGTGTAGCAGAAGCGAGCAAGGAAGAACTCGCTATGGAAAATTCCCGCGGGTTCAAAGTGACCGTCGGAGTTTTTGTCGCTCTTGCTCTAATTGCATTTGGAATTCATTATATGCACAGTCCTTCTCGTTTGACTCCGCAAAAAGCTTCTGAAGTTTCTGCAGAAGCAGTCAAGTTCTACTCACTGGAGAAAGATTTCTATTTCAAAAATAGCCGGCTTGGAACGTGGGATGAAATCGGTTACAAAGCTCCAGAATCGGATTATTTCATCTATGGAAATCCGGGGGTGGGGCTTTGGAATGCAAAGAATAAGAACAAGTGGGAGCGGTGTCCTGAAAAGAGCAAGTGGCGAGTGCAATTTAAGATCGAAGGGACCTTCAAAAAAGAGCTCTCGTCTTTTGCCTCTTCGCCCCGTGATGAGGCTTGCTTCAAACTTACGCCGAATTTCAAGAAAATTCCAAGCGAGAATTAGAAACCCTTAAATTTCTTTCCGGAGTTCTTTTCTCACGCTTTCTAGGAAGAGGATGTATTCTTCGCTCTGGTAATCGCGGTAAGTCCATGGGAATGCGTGAAAGTGGTTATCCTGAAAATAGAGCGTTGGCTCTACATAGATTCCGTTTCGCATATATACGCGTTGCCGCTGGTCTTTTGTGGTTGCCAAAAAGAATTGTCCGAGCGTCATATAGCCTGGATCTAAGTTTACCGGGCGGAGCCCTTCTGTACCGCATTCTTTTGCAAATTCGAGTTCAATTTCGTTTGTCTTTAATTTAATGTCCACGATCGTTTCGCGGGCGATGAGTGTTTTGTATGTAATGAACGCTCGGACTGGTGTATTCCCGATTTCTTCAATGTAATAGTTTGTGAATTTAAAAGGGAAGGGCTCGAGAATTGAGGATTCTTCGCCATAGAGAGATTGAAGCTTTGGGCGGAGTTTGTTGATGAGTTCCGCATTTCTAGCGAGGAACCCTATTACGAGCTTGGAGGGGAGCGGAGTATGTGTTGCACCCATCGCTATACCCTGCTGTGGATTCCCTTGTTGTCGTCGGGATCTTTTGTCGCTTTGGAATAGTCCTTGTCCTGTCGTTCCAAATTCAGTTTGTTTTTTTGAAGATAAATGTCAAAAACGTTATTTGCATCCATGCCGGCGGAAAGCGCGAGCGAAATCCAGAAATGGAGCTGGTCCACTATTTCGACTCGGATGTTTTGCATATCGAGATTGTCCTTGCTCCACCATTTCCAGAGGAGTTCTTCGCCAAGTTCGCGGCTTTCGTCGTTGAGGGCTTTCAAATAATTGGAAAGCCAATGGTTTGTGTCCGTATTTGGGCCTTTTAGGGATTCCGCCTTACCCTGTTCCATTAGCAGATTCATTGTGAGAGGCGTTCCATTGACAGAACGGATGTCCTTCTTTTTAAAGACATAGTCGTTGAGAATTCTTTGCAGGCGAAATAGTTCTTCAAGTTTATCGGTCATGCGTTAAAAATACTAATTTGACAAATATGCAACAGTATCTTGATCTTCTTTCCGACATTTTAGCGAACGGTGCCAAGCGTGGTGATCGCACAGGCACGGGTACGCTCTCTGTTTTTGGGCGTCAGAACCGCTATGACCTTTCCAAGGGCTTTCCCTGCCTCACCACGAAAAAGCTTCATTTGCGTTCGATCATCATTGAACTTCTCTGGTTCTTGCGCGGAGATACGAACATCCAATATTTGCATGACAATAAAGTTTCGATTTGGGACGAATGGGCCGATGCGAATGGCGACCTAGGCCCGGTTTATGGGCATCAGTGGAGAAGTTGGCCTTCTCCGGATGGCGGCCATATCGATCAAATTGCAAACGTAATAGAAAGTCTCAAGAAAAATCCGGAATCCCGCCGTCACCTAGTCTGTGCTTGGAATGTCGCCGAAGTCGATAAAATGGCGCTGCCTCCTTGTCACTGCCTTTTTCAATTCTATGTAGCGAATGGAAAGCTTTCTTGCCAGCTTTATCAGCGGAGTGCGGACACGTTTTTGGGCGTACCCTTCAACATAGCTTCTTATGCGCTTTTGACGATGATGATGGCGCAAGTTACGGGTTTAGAAGCAGGCGAGTTCGTGCATACGTTCGGCGACGTTCATTTGTACTTAAATCACATTGAACAGGCAAAGGAACAGCTTACCCGCACTCCTCGCGCTCTTCCGACGATGAAGATCAATCCTGATGTGAAGGATCTTTTTAGCTTCCGCTTTGAAGATTTTGAGCTTCAGAATTACGATCCGTATCCGACAATCAAAGCCCCGATTGCCGTATGATGAAAATTTCAGCTATCGTTGCCGTTTCGGAAAACAACGTTATTGGAAAGAACGGACATTTGCCGTGGCATCTTTCTCAAGATCTCAAGCGCTTTAAGGCGATTACTTCTGGACATCACATTTTGCTTGGCCGCAAGAATTATGAAGACATCGGACGTCCTCTTCCGAACCGCGTAAACTTGGTACTCACGAGGGACGTTTCTTTTTCTGCTCCGGGTTGCACAGTTTGCCATTCTTTGAAAGAAGCCTTTAAGGTTGCTGAAGATGCGGGGGAGTCTGAACTCTTCATCATCGGCGGTGCGCAAATTTATGCGTCAGCAATGCCATTTGTAAAAAAACTCTATCTCACCCGCGTACAAGCGGAAACTGATGGCGAAGTCTTGATGCCGCAGATTGGCGGTGGTTGGAAACTGATTTCGGAAGAAAAGGTACCCAAGACGGAGAAAGACGATTTCCCATGTGTCTTTCGGGTGCTGGAGCGGGAATAGCCAGGACTTTGCGCGGTGTTACGGTTCCATAGCTATGTTCGTGAGCACACTTGTTCACACCACCCCTTTTTGGGGTGATTGTTTACTTCTTCCAAATACCGAGGATGCTTCTGTTCGGGCGTAGCGCGAGCCAGAATGTAGGCCCGATGAGGATGATGTCGCGGATGAGCGATGTCCAGGCTTCGCTCTTGCTCTGTGCTCCTTCGAGTTCAAAGCAACCGCAGGTGATCCCCAAGTCAAGGGCGAGCGCCCAAGAGAGAGCGATGATGAACGAGATGAACATCCAGAAAATGACAAATGCCGATTCTCGGATAAACGGAGTGACGATTATTGCAAGTCCGAACCAGAATTCGAATTGTGGGTAAATTAAGCTGAACAGGTTGTTCGCGAAACTCGGCAAGAACTGGTATTGTGCGACGAGCACGGCAAAACCATGTGGATCCTGAATTTTGAAAATGCTCGCAAAGATAAACATTCCGCCGATACCCAGCCGCAAAAGCGTTTCGAGGCCTTTAAGTGCGAATTCTTTGTCTTTTTTATAGGCAGGAATAATCAGCAGAACGGCGATAACGAGGGCGGCCAAGCCCGTATGGATGTTGTATTTCCAGATTTTTGGAAATTTGGCGATGAGCGATTCATAATCGGTGAATGTGAGCACGGATTCCGGGAATGAAATTTCAGCAACGCAAACGGCGACGAGAAATGCTGCAATAAGGAGAAGGACTGCGGAGAGGATATGTTTTTTCACAGTTATTCTCCCGGTTTTGTGAGAACATCCTGAGTGCCTAACCAAGCAACGGACTTTTCTTCGGTTACGCGCAAGTTGTTGACGATTGCAAGACCGATGCAGAACGCCGCTGCAATAAAAAGAAATTTCCAATGGAGACTTTTGATATATTCAAGAATCTTATCTTTCATATTTGAATAATGTACAAAAAAGGAATTTGAAAATTTTAAGGTCAGTCCGAGCTGAATCTTTTTTAGAATTGATCGGTATTTTTCCATACAACAAACACGACTTTATTTGTTTTCTTCTCTATGGGGTACCTCTAAAAATCCATTTTCTATGAAGAGAAGCCGGTTCCCTTTTTAGGGAACGTCAGGATTCGAAGAGCCGGACTCTGGGCCGGCCCCGCAGGGGTGAGGATGGAACAACGTGACACCGCAACAACGA
>JALNVO010000206.1 GCA_023231365.1 Fibrobacteraceae bacterium
AAAATGGGGAACGCCCAGGAACCGCCCCCGCCGGAAGTGCTCGTACCCGAAGAAGAACTGCTCGAAGCGTCCGTACTGAATGCAGAAAGCGCGTCGTTCGCCTGCATCTTCAGCGACTGCAACGTACCCATCATATCCCTGTAGGAAGCAGCATTATCCTTCGGATAGAAGGTGTCTTTTAATTTAGCGACATAGTCATTGATATTCGTCACTAAACCATTCAGGAAATTAGAACCTTCATCATTTGCTTTTTGTCGCCACTGAGGTAATTGAGTTTCTGTACCTGACCGCGTTGTATCCACCAGCAGCAGATCCGGCAGACTTAAAGCGACATCATTTCCACGCGTCAAGTTCTTTGCGAGATTATTCAAGGCGATGATGTCGTCCAGCATGCCAAAATTCATATCCTGGGACTGGCCGTACATCTTCACCAGATCCAGCACCGTGAGGTGCACTGCGCCAGCCGGGAGCTTGTTGAGCACGGGGACTTCCATCTGCAAGAAGTCGAACAGGGGCTGGAGCGGCTCCAGAATCTTCTGGATGCGCTTTACCATGGGGCCGAGCACGTTATCAATAAAAGTCCCGGCTTTAAACTTTATATTGGTGAAGGCGACCTTGTCCACGGAACCCGTGATATTCGAGACACTCGCACTCCAAGCAAACACAAAGTTGGCATCAAGTTCCGGGAAACTGCCGCTGCCCGTGCCCAGCTTAAGACCCAGACTGAGATCCAGCGACCCTACCAAACTGGCTTCCACGGAAAGCCCCGAACCCAGGTTGCTGAAACTGATCTGGGGAGCGGCCTCTTTTTGATCTTTCTCAAGATCTTTTCCCGCACTCAATGATTTATCATTCACCCCGTCATTGAGGTCCACCCCCAAGGTGAGCCCAAAGCCGCTCTTGGCAAAGTCATCCGTTAGAATAGTGGCATCCATCTGCAAAAATCCCAGGGCGCCGGTCACCTCAGAACCACGGGTAGGGGTCACCGTCAGCGCAATGGAAATATCATCCCCTGTGGCGGCTGCGGCAACGGAACCATTAATCCAATCCGTATCTTTTTTATCATCCCCATTGGAAAGGAGCAAGAAGGCCCCCGCCGTGCTTGAAATGCCGAAACCGAAATCAAAAGTCCACTGCAGGCCGGCCTTGATGCCCCCGTCGGAATGGAGCCCGAGCCCCGGAAGCCCCAGATCGAAATTGGCGTCATTATCCAACGTATAGCTGCCCGTGAGGCGCAGTCGCCATACCGCCGTCTCTATTTCATCGACTTTTTCATAGTGGTATTGAATGCCCTTGTAATAGGAATCAAAAGTCTTCCCGGCCCAAGTGACCGGAACACCCGTACTGCAGTCATTCAATGTACCCAGTAAGCCTGTTTTGTTCAAAAGCGTATAAAGATCCTTGGCCACCGCTTCCGCATTGAGCCCCACGGCATTGTTCGCATACTTGCGGAAAGGTTCAATGAAACTCTTGTCCAAGCCGGAAAGGCAGTCCGCGGCGTTGATGATGGAATTCCCCACAAACGGGATATTCCGCAGCGCGCTGCTCAGGAATTCCTTTGTCATCCCGCTCTGGGCGCGGCGGATGGTGTCGCCAAGGCCGTCGGCCACCAGGCGGAGTTTTTCAAAAAGGGACGATTCCGTCAAAGAGACATCCAGCGAGGAAATATCGAGGATCAGATTGTCCTCCACAATCTGATTCGTTCCATTGGGATTGATTGCTGCCGGGTACAGGATCGTGAAATGCGGGAAGGCCAGGGCTCCGTCTTCCGTAATCAGATTAAACACACCTGGACCGGAATTGTCCGGGCTCGACGTCCCTGTCCAAGAAGATATAAAGGGATTCTGAGTCTCCGGATCCTTGTCGCCCACGCCTAAAGCAACCGTCCCCAGATCCATGCCGGCGCATTGAATGTGGAGCATTCCTCCGATGCGCATGGTGGCGTTATTCATGCCAAAATTCGTGATTTCCGCCCCGGCCACAGAGGTAGTCCCCAGAACAAACTGGGTGCCGAGGCACAGGAAACTCGGATCCGCGGAAGAACTCACCACCTGCAGCAATGGGGCGCTCATGCCCTTATAACCCAGCACCAGATCCCCGGACAAGGGTTTCGCCGTCAAGGACACCTTGCAAGCCACCAAAGGCTCCGCCTGCAAAACGCCATTCTCACCCGTGGAACAAGCCCCGCAGACCTTCGCCCCCAGGATGCCCGAAGTATAAGTCATAATGATCCGGGCCTGCAACGTCACCGAAGCATCCAGATAGGCCTCCAGCGTACCTCCGAATACCAGATCCTTTGTTCCAAAATTCATGCTTCCCAGCTGTATTTTCCGGGAAACGATGGAATAGTTCCAGTAAAGCGAAGCATCAAGGGAATCGCCATCCAGAGAGAACTTGAGGGAGACGCCCAGTTTGTCGAGAAGCGCGGCGCTCAGGTCTTGCAGGGTATCGGGATAATCCGATTTTATTTCCAGGAGAACGTCGTTGAGCTGCTGCTGTATTCCCAGAACTTCGGAAAGGGTCTTGCCCAGAAGGGGAATGTCCTTGCTCGTCAGGAAATCCGTGGTCCCCAGAAATTGTTCCATTAACTGTTTTTCTATTGCCGTAGAAAGAGTATCCAAGACCTCGCCCATGTCATACTTCTGGAAATCATTCAGGGAACTCTGGGAAATGGCCGTATTGACGAACCAGCCCAAAGCCGGCGCTCCTGCATTCAGGCTATCCAAAGAAACATTAAAAGTCCCTAGAGCGGGGGAACCCTCTACCACACCGGACGCGAGGGACGCCGTCAGCGTATTCGAACAGTTCGGCAGGGCTTCATAGGTAGAGGTTTTGGTATTTTTCATACTTTCGGCCTTTGCCGCCGTTGATGCACTGCTGATCACGGCGCTGACCGCCGCCTGCGCCTGGTCAAACGCGGTAGAGGCGTTATTTGCGGCAAGAGCCAGATTGACGAGAATGGAATCCACGGATGCCAGAGCCGCCTTTGCATCCGCAAGGGCAGCCTGAGCCGTCGCCAAAGCCTGAGCGTCACCGTCTTTCGTTGCCTTGGCAACTGCACCATAGGCTGTTGATAACGAAGAGACGATACCCGCTAACGTTTTTGCATAAGAACGCATGTCACCGGTCGCTGAAGCCACCGTTGACATCGCCACAGGAGTATAGGTTGCAAGAGCATCCACCGCATCCGCCGTGTTGCGTACCAGGGCCACCAATTCAGTGATTTTATCCATTGCAAGGCTAATATCAACGTCGGTGGCATTGGGCAAAGCGGCAGCGCCGAGTGTCAACACAGGTTGATCATTGGCATCTTTAACAACAAAATTGGTGTTAATAAATACAAACGGCTTATCAATGGTACCGGCAACAGTCAGTAAAGCATTAGAAATGCTCTTAGAAACGGCAATGACGGAAACCGAAGACAGCTGCCCGTCTGCGGCAGAAACGGTCATCGTCTGTTTTAAGCCGATTTCCCCTCCTAAGACCGCACCCAGCGTTCCATAGCGGGCATCCAGCGCAGCAGAACCATGAAGAGTCTGAACTATGGAGAGCTGTAAATTGCGGAATTGAATGGAATTTTGAGCCGCAGTCAACGTCGCTTTTATCTTGAAGTCCTGTCCATCGGTCCGGGAACCCGCGATTCCGAGCAGGGAAGCGAGGGTACAGCCATTCAGATTGTCAATTGATTCAAGCGTATAGGAACCGTTGCCGGCAATTCCTACGATATGCTGCTGACCACTCAAATCCGTAGCATAGGAAAGTTTTAAGGCATCAATATAATTATCATTGTTGCTCTTTGTCGTTTTGCTCTGGTTGACAATTTCTGTCAGAACACTTCCAATGGTCATATCTGTAATGGATTTTCCGCCGGCGGCCTGCGCTGCAAAGAAACTGCGCAAGTCGATATTTATCGACTGGGAAGCATTTGTTGCATCCAAAAATTCAAGGGAGAGACACGCGCCGGATTCACTAAGGCCACTCGGAGAACTGAAGCCCAAGTCGTCGGCCTGAGTATAATCGCCAAAACTTACTCCCAACTTGACATCAAATGCAGTGGCCCGGAACGCGATTTTCCCGTCGAGGACTTCCGCCACGACTTTGCCTTTCAAAATGCCCTTCTCATCAATCGCGGTCTGAATCACGGCAGCGACATCCGCGGCATTTTGAGCGCCTTTTAATTTATCAGCAAACACCGTCACCTGCTCGGTTTCTTTAACAGCGTTGCGAGTCAGCTCAAAGGAAATGCCGATATCGGCCGATGGATGCGCAATGGGCAATGTATTGGAAAAAGCCACGTATTTCTGGGCAAAAGATAAAGACCCAAACGTTATCGAAAGCGAGTCGGAACTCGTCGAAGGCGGCACAATGATAAGATCGCCGCTCACCGCGCTCGCTACATAGCCATCAAAGCCATCCGTTGTAGCAAACGCGGCATTTAGCGCGGAAGCGCAGTCTTCCGCGGTGCCCTGAAAATTCACTTCTACAGAATGAGATGCATTATCCGATACTTCTATTTTTCGAAGGTTAGGTTTTTCCCCTATAGCGGCATCGGAAACAAAGGCTCTCTTCGAAGACACTCCGGCGAGACCGAGTTCGCGGAAACCGGTTTCATAACTTGTGGAGCCATCATCATCCGTGGCGGTTTTCAGTGAAAATTCAGAATCGCACGTCAGCAAATAGCGGCCCTGGTCTTCATCCACTATAGTACTGATTCCCGAGTTGGAAAGCGTATTACCAAGTATCGTCACCAAAGAGGCTACATTCTTACATGAGTCCGTATCTTTAGCATAAAACTTGACAGATACAGTTGTGGCTGTTTCTGCAATAGCACCTTTGGTTATCGTAAAATTCACATCGCCCGTAAGCGGGCCGCCGTAGGAAATAGCCGTATTGGCTTTTACCGTGGACGAACCGAGAACGGATTCGAGATCCATGACGTCTCTGTTGTTTCCCTCAAGGTCCGTTTCTGTTTCCACAAGGCCTACCTCTTTCAGGGACGAGCTCTCCGTCGCCTGCGCACTCTTTTTCAGCGGGACCACCAGCGAAAAGGAAAGGCCCGCGCCGGAGTCCAGAGTGAGGGAGGCGTTCGACCGGATGTCAAAATCCAATGTGCCGTCGGAATTCAGGTCCTTGAAAAGAGCCGTCGCCAAGGAAACCGGATTGGAGATCCCGGAGATGC
>JALNVO010000207.1 GCA_023231365.1 Fibrobacteraceae bacterium
CCAAGATTCCGTTGTGGCGATTATCGGGCCTATCATGAGTGCGCCGGCGGCGACGGTCGCATCTTGGTTGAGCTCGACGCATCTTTCAATTCCAATGCTCACTCCCACGGCTACAGATGCGGGTATTGCCCGCATGGGTCCGAATATTTTCCAGATAAACATTAGTATGGATAATTTGGCTTCGGGTATTGCGGATTATGCAATGAATTGTTTGAACATTCATGAGTTTGCAGTTCTCTCTCCTGTCGGGGATTATGGAACGACAATGTCGCAGAGTTTTATCCGGGCTGTTGAAAACAAGGGTGGAGTCATTCTTGCGGAACAGAATTTTGAAGAAGGCCGTCCGAATTATTCAACGGAATTCGATCTTCTCCGAAATACCCGATTTAAACAACTTAACCGCAAGCGGAATATTGCAAGAGGCATTGCAAATCTGGATGCCGTAAATCCTAAAGATCGCAAAAGTTTTATGCAGGATTCGGTTTTTAATTTTCCGGGCATTTTCATTCCTTCAAGCAATCCAACGGATGCTGGCCTTATTGCAGGTCAGGTCGCCTTTCACAAATTGAGCGGGACGCTCCTTGGAACTTCGGGCTGGTATGGCCGCGATTTGCTTTCCCAAGGCAAGCAGCTTGTAGAAAATTCCTATTTCAGCGTTTCCTCTTCTGGCCTTGAAGAAAGCGCCGCTTACAAGGATTTTGCTAAGAATTTTAAGAAAAAGTGGAACGATGAGCCTAAGTCGGACAAAGTAAGCGGGCTCAGCTATGATGCGGCAAGCATTGTATTTTCCATGATTTCTTCAGGATCGAATGATCTGGTAAAACAAATCACTTCAAAGAAGACGTTTCCTGGATTGTATGGGGACATTCAATTTGAAAATGGGGCAAATTCCAATGTGCGGATAATGTCCGTAGAGAAAAGCCAATTTGTGGAAAAGACTGCTTGCCCGGCAACAAATTAATTTAGGGCACCTCTAAAAGCTGCTTTGGTTAAGTGAATTTATCAAGAACCGAGCAATGGCAGGAACGAAAAGCGGCTAAAACCATGCAAGGTGAGTGTCGCACAACCCGAGCTTGCTTGGTTGTATGACCGAACCGCAGGGGTGACGCGAAGCGTCAATACTGGATGTATTGATGCCTTCGGCATCCGCTTCGGTGCCTCAGGTCTTGATAGCGAACGAGTTCGCTATCGCGATGCTCGTCTTGAGCGCTCTTCGCCACTTTGAGAGACGAACCAGTGCGAAGAGTTATTGATAAATTGTTGCGGTGTCACGTTGTTCCATCCTCACCCCTACGGGGCCGGCCTAGATCCGGCTCTTCGAAGCCTGACGTTCCCTGGAGGGAACCGGCTTCTCTTCATAAAAATTGAGTTTTTAGAGGTGCCCTTTAGTTGTCGTCGCAGCAATTTCCGCAGATGGCATCCATTACATAATTTTCTGGTTCCCCAAGCTTGTAGAATGTATACAAACTTTCATCATCGGCATAGTCATCGAGATTAATTCCTCTGCGTACCATCATTTCTTGAGAAAGACGGCGCTTAAAGGACTGGAATCCAGAACTTAAGAGATAAAGAGAAAGCGAGGCTGGTTTTTGAAGAATTTTCATAATATGCCTTCGTTGGTTTGTTACCTCTGACTCCTTCCGTTATTATATATAAAAAACAAACAAGAAGAAAATTATTCTTTGCTTATTCAAATTTCCTCCAGAAGCCTTATTTTCTGGACTTTGGAACAACTTTAAGAACAAAATAATCTAATGAGAAATTATATATTGGAACGTCGTTTTTATAAGTATAATGAAATCAACGGCTTACGGTTCTATTAAAAATTTGTATCTTTATATAATGCGAATAGTTATAATGATGCTTTTTTTGTTAGTATCCTTTTCTTCTTCGGCAGAAGAAGCCGGATTTTTTTTGCCGGATAGTTTAGATACAAAGGCAGAACAAGCTATAAATAGTGCTCTTGCTGGAGAATATTCTAAGTCGGAAAAGCTTGCTCAGGGTTTGAAAGTTAGGGCTCCGGGAGCTTCTTGCGTATTATTAAACATAATACGGCTGAGTAAGTTTGATGATGTTGGAGATACCCTTGTACTTCACAAGGCGAAGGAAAGTCTAGCGGCGTGCAAGGCGGTTGGCGTTTGGGACAATCTTCGGGAATTTGAATCCGGTTATGCAGAAAGTGTTTTGGGAAATTCGGTCAAAGGGGCCTTGCGCACCCGCTCGGCGGCCAAAAAATTGGAAGATTCTGATGATAAGGATGCTCAGGCATTTTATGCGATATATGCCTATTATATCGATGATGGACTTAGCTTCCTTCCTTTTGCTTCTGATAATCGGAATTCTTATCTCTCGTTGCTTGAAGAGAGAACTTCGCATTCAAAACTTTTCTGGGCTTTGTTTGCGACTCCTTTAACTTGGATGTATTACGATAAGAAGGAATATGCAAAAGGATTGGCCGTTGTAGAGCGCTCTTTAAAAAAAGCTCCTGGGAATCCGGTTTTTTTACAAATGAAAGCGGATATGTTATATCGGATGGGAAAAAATGTTGAGGCTGCAGATATCTACGAAAAGAGCGCCAAAGAGTACATTTCTCGGACAGGGAAGTCTATCCGTTATTGGTGTGCTATTGGAAATTTAGCCCGTATCTATATGGCTAGTGGTGATTCGATGAATGCAGAAAAGAATAAGGTTCTTCTCCAGAGCCCTGAATTCAAGAAAATAGAACGCTGGATGCCTGAGTCTTTGATGAAGGATTTGCGAAAAAAAGATTTGTATTGAACGGGTTTTAAATTCTACGATCTGTAGAATTAAAGGTATCTTTAAGATTCATTTTTATGACGCGAGTGATTAGAAGACCAAAGCCCTGTAGCCGAGTCGGGAGTGCGTCAAGTAAGTTTGTTTTTTTCGCAGTCGTCTCTAAAAGGGTACCTCTAAAAATTGCTTTGGTGAAGTGAATAGCATGCAAATCGAGCGCAGCAAAGACAAGCTTGCTTGGTTGTATGACCGAACCGCAGGGGTGACGCGAAGCGTCAATACTCTCTGTATTGATGCCTTCGGCATCCGCTTCTGCGCCTCAGGTATTGGTAGCGAACGAGTTCGCTACCTGAGATGCTCGGCTTGAGCGCTCTTCGCCACTTTGAGAGACGACTGTTGCAAAAGCCGAATGCAGCGGCAAAGCTTGCTTTTGCATTGTTGAGGCAGAGCAACAGGTACTTTAGTCCACCAGTGCGAAGTGTTACCCGAATCTTCGAAGCTTGATGTTCCCGGAAGGGAACCTGCTTCTGGTCATAAAAATGAGTTTTTAGAGGTACCCTAAAGTTATCAAGGGCGTCCGAACTGATTTTCCGCTGCAGTAATACCCCAAGTAAGTTTTTGTGGCAACTTTAGTGTTTCCGAAGTAGTATCCTACATTCCCAAGTCGCCTAACGATTTAGTAGGAAAGGGGCTTCCGATCCCTTGTAGATGAAATTTTGTTTTCCAAGAAACGCTACGTAAAGATGGCGACGGTCTTTGTATAGGAGGAATCCTTCGCTTTTTCTTTTGCAGAGCAATTTTTAAAGGGGCCCTAATCAAATGTAAAAAGTTGTTTTTGAAAACTTCAATTTTATGATAAAATAAAAGGTTATGAGGTGATTTATGTAAAATAGGAAATCAGGATGCATCACTTTTGACCGCAATACCGTTTTAAAAGAGAGCGTTTCTTTTTAAGGAGGATACTTATGCAACAAGAAACGATTCAGGTTATTCAAAAAGAGTTGAAGGTCTGCTTTTTTGTAGACGGTTTCACGCTTCGAAAAGTAAACGATTATTATCGTTTCTATCATGCTCATCGATCAGGCATCAATTTCTTAGGGTTTAAGCATTGGGCAGGTGTTCAAGCTTCCCGCTGTTTTTGGCCGGATTGCTCAATTGATTTTATGGCGCATTATTACCATCCGTATCGGGATCCAAGCAAGGAAACCTCCATTCATTCCCGGGTTTCTTTATTTGCAGATGAGTTATTAAAAGCAGGTTTCAACGTTCATTATGGGGAACGGAATTATGCTTCTGAACTTTGTCCTAATTTGGAGCTTACCGAAGATGCTTTACTTTATGCGAAATACAAAAAAATGGATGCCCTAATTTTAGCGACAACACAAGGTCAATACGCCGAATTGCCTCTTCGCCTCAAGAATTTGAATGTGCCGACGCTTCTTTTGGGTTGGGACTTTGTCTATCCGTCCCGAAGCAAGGAAATTCATTGGCATACCGACCAGAATTTGAGGAAGAATTCAGCGTATTACATTGCGATGGAACGCATTATGAATGTGGCGGGCACATCATCAGACGTACTCGCCAAAGGATTGTTCTTGGAAAGAAAAAAGAGAATAGATATTACAGCTTGTCGCGGAGTTTCCTCTGATTTTCAGAGAGGAATGTCCAGGTTAGCTTGACGCCGGCAAACCAGGTGTCTCCGTTTACGTCGCTATCGCCGAGTTTGTAGCCTTCGACGTCGAATTCGTTGTAGCGGATAACGCGATAACCGCCGTAAGCGCCAATAGAAATAGGATCTAGGTTGAGTTGGAGTTCAAGCTCTGCATTGAATGTCGGAGCGAATGCACTATAATAGCGGTTGCTGGTTGTGACATATCCGGTGGTATCTTCCGGCGCATAATCATAATCGGAACCAAAGTGAATGTTGAGGAGGTTCATACCAAAACCTGCGGCCGGTATGAGGTTAACAATTGCGTTTTCTCCGAAAAGCTTCCAACCGAACATCCAGTCAATGCCATAGGCAAACCATTTAATGTCATAAAGCGTGTTGCCTGTCGTCGCGCTAGTGGCAGAGGGGCGTTCGGAAACTTGCGTAGGCATGAAGTTTACATCGAACCAAGTGCGGAATTGTTTGTATTGTGCGCCGATTTCTAAGTGGAGGCCCAGATAGTAATCGTCGAACTGGTCGTATTTTGAAATAGAATTGTCTCTTAGGACTGTAGTTGTCGTATCATCCGATGTGACTGTTGTGACGACGACGCTCTGCTTCTTGTTGAATAGAATTTTGTTGATGTATGAATTGAAATCGGAACTCATTCCGCGGTAATCGCCTGCGATGGAGATGAATCCGCGGATGTCATTTTTTTCATAGAAACTATCCGAAGCGG
>JALNVO010000208.1 GCA_023231365.1 Fibrobacteraceae bacterium
CCGCACAAAAAGAGGGTTGGACATATATGGAGGCAGCCTTCCAGTTGGGGGAACACGCCAAAGACGAAGGCATTTCCGAAGAAGACGCAGATTCAACCATCAGACGCGCTTTTGCGGACGATAAACGCAACCGAAAACGCGAAGCAACCGCAGAAGAAGATGCTCCTTCCAAAGAAAAAAAACAATCGGGAACAACCGAGAACGTGCCAAAAACGACAATGGCACAACCAATCATTACGAGCGCCATCTCTCTCGAACAAGTGCTTGCTATGGGACTTGACACCCAAGCTCTTGAACTTTTACAGAATCACCGGATAGATCCGGAAGCTTTGTCCATTCCTTGGCCTAGCCCCGACTGGCGGCTGGACCTCGCTAAACTTCTCTCCGCATTGTTCAAACCCGAAGAGACCATTGAATTCAAAATTTCCAACACGCCGAATGCGACGAAGGAACTCGTCTCCAACATCATTTCGCAGTCTGATGCCATCAAGAAAGCGATGAAATCCCTGGACGGCCCGGAAGGAGCCCTCCTCTCCATCAATGCGATCCAATCCGCAGAAGATTCCAAAGACGAATCTTTCCGCTACCGCTATGCCGTGGTGGACAACCCGAAAATCAGCCTCGCCAAACAGCTTGCCTATTACAAGGCGCTTAACCTCCCATGCGCAGCCTTGGTGAACACAGGAGCAAATTCCGTCCAAGCTTGGATCAAGATAAATGCAAAAGACCGCGAAGAATTCGACGAACGCGTCGAATTTCTATTTTCGACGCTTGAGAGCCAAGGATTTAAAGTCGACAGTGCCAACAAAAACCCCGCACAAATGGTGCGCATGCCGGGAGTGCTGCGCAATGGCAAGCAACAATACCTGATTGGTCTTGACCAGGGAGCGAAGTCATTCAAGGACTGGCAGACATGGGTAGAATTCTGTCTTGATGGAAAGCCGCTCATCGAACTTGCGAGCGATAGCGGAGAGGCTCCCAAAAAAGACCAGAAAATCATCGACGAAGCCCTTTGCGCCGGTGAGTTCATGCTTCTCACAGCCCCCCCGAAAAGCGGAAAATCCTTTGCTCTCGCCGATCTTGCCATCTCTCTATGCTACGGAGAAGACTGGCTAGGACTTGAAACTTTCAAAAGTGATGTTCTCTTTGTCAATTTCGAAAGTACCCGATCTGCGTTTCTAAACCGGATTTTTTCTGTTGCGGATAAACGCGGGCTCTCTGCAGCAACGACTAGCCTAGGATTTCTCAATTTGCGCGGAGTCGCAATGTCTCCTCTCGAAATGGCACAATTCATCGCCAAACGCGTAAAGGGGGCAAAAAAGCTAGAAGATCACGATTACAAAACTATCATCATTGATCCTATTTCCGCAATACTCCACAACCCGAAAGCGGCGAGAAACGGAACGGAGCCACATCTCACTCTTCTCCAAATGATAGACACAATCATTGCCCTCACCGGATCCGCTGTCGTCACAACGACTAATTCAGACGAATACCCCAAACTCGCCGAGCATGCGGACTCCATCATTTCGCTTACACAGATGGAAGGCTGTCCAAACGTATTTCAAATCAAGGGAAAATTCCGAGAATTTTCAGCCTTCCTCACCCGCGAATGCTCTTGGCGCTATCCGCAATTCATCGTTTAATACAGGAATTTTTACCAAATGCAAAACAGAAGACTTAAAAACAGAGGAACGTGGGACAAAAAACTTCACGAAAAAAAAGAAGTTGAAGTCCCTCAAATTCTCAAAGAAATTCCTGTGGATCTCGATGGAAAAAAAGCCTATCTCTCCGCATGGGCAAAAGAAAAGAGGATCCCTGGGAAAATTCAGGGCTGGTATTCAGTCCCTTGCGATGCAGAAAACTGCGATTGGCGGATTCTTTCAGAGCATATGGCAAAAGGGTACCGCATCCTTTCCTTAGAAGGCCCATATAAAGGAGCAAAACCGCCGAAGTCCATCCTTGAAATTGACGCACAAATTCGCAAGGAACACTTGACAAAATTCCGAGGCTCCATTTTGCAGATATGGTTCCGCAGCACAGGCGATGGGAGGTTTGGCATTGCCGTACAAAATATTCTGCACTCCGCAGAAGCCGCTCACGGACTAAAAACATTTATGGACTATCTGCAGCACAACCAACCAGAAATTCTCTGCTGCCACCAGCTCCAGACTCGCCCCATACAAACGTTCAATCCGGCACACCCTGTACCCGGAATCAGCGTAAACATGAAACAAGGATTCGGCAGCGAATTTTTGCCCATTGCTAGTACGCCTTTCAAATACAGCGTCATCGATTGGACACCTCAAGCAAAATCCCCTTGGATAGGACTTCCTCAAAAATTAAAGGAAATCATACATCCTTCCAAAGACGATAAATTTCTCGAATGTCACTCCGGGCCAGCGTACTTAGCCGAAGCGCTCGCACCCTATTTTGCCGAATCCTACGCAATGGACTCCCGCAACATCAAAAAAAGCCTTTCAAAAGCAAAGTTTTATAATGCCGAGTTCGGTGCAGAATTCCTCCAAAAATTCTTTAGGGGAAAATCAAAAGAAGGCAAGTGGACGATATTCCTCAATCCGCCCGATGGCGCGCCTCTTCCTGGAAGTGCAATCCAAGCGATAGCCGATTGCCGCGTCGAGCGCATTCTCCTCTGCTCTTCCAACTTAAATGTCGCCGAGCAAGAAATCAGGCGTTTTCGAAGACAGGGATATATGCTCCGCAAAATCATTCCACTCGATTTAGAGCCGGGTACACCTCATTTTGATGTTCTCTTTTTCTTTGTACCAGATCGCGCCGGATTACTCGGACATAGTGGAATCCCCATTAAGAGCTCCGTGCAGAAGCAGCCACCTCGGTATAAAGATGAAGAAAATACCGCCGATACAATCCATTTTACGGAGAAACGCCGACGCTGAATTATCTCCAGCTCTTAAAAAAGGTTAAATTGAGAATATATGAGGCACGTTAAAAGTTTTTCTATTGCTCTCGGTATTGCAGCTATCGCAACAAGCGCTTATTTCGTTAAAGAAGGCGACACCCTTTGGGATATTTCCGCTGAATTTTTAAACGATCCTTTCGCTTGGCCTGATCTTTGGGAAAACAATCATCAAATTAAGGACCCGCATTGGATTTACCCTGGCGATTCTATTTATTTGGGTGATGGCCAGACGGCAGATTCTTCAACAAGGCGGGAAACCATTCCGGCACCTTGCGCGCAAGGCACTCCCGATTCTACACTACCTACAGGAGTTTCAAACCCCTCCGGTTGCGCCGGTGCAGATAGCAACAGCTTTGAAAATATGCTTGGCAATCTCCGCAAATCGGCACCTCAAAAAGCAGCAAAAAAAGAGGGAACATCCTACTATTACGAACAACGTCCAGAGCCCAAAATTTTCAACGGCTACTATCAGTTACTTGCCCCTATTATCGAAACTCCAGACGAGCTGAAAAGCGATAAGCATTGGCTTTCGATAAAAACAGGTGAAAAAGTCATCCCGATGCTTCACATTCCCGAATCAGAAATTATAATCGGCATCGGGAAAAAGACTGATGAGAAGGCTAGCGTCGGGATGCTTATTGAACTTTGGGATGCAAGACGCACGGACATTCCTGCAACAAAGAAGGAAAAAAAGGAAAATGCCGCCGTTCTCAGGTATTCCGGCATTGCAAAAATCACGGATGTCGGCGATACGCTATCCCGCGCCATTCTTCTTCAAACAATGCGCGAAATCAAAATTGACTTTGCCAAAGCAAAGATTAAAAAAGATTATGAATTCATTAATGTCTCCGGCTACACTCCCGTATCCGAAGCCAAAGTCGAAGATATGGCGATCGTCCGCTATGCACTGGATCCAACCCTCATCACCGGGCCTTACGGTTACATCATGATAGACCAAGGATCGAGTAACGGCTATGCCTTAGGCGACGGAGCTGCTATTTGGGAAAAGGACAAGAACGATCCAAGCATTCCCCCGCGTCTTCTCGGCCGCGGCATTGTTACGGAAGTAAAAAAAGAAAGCGCAATCATCCTCATCCGGGAAGCTTACTATTCAAGCAGGAACATCGAATTTGGTGATATGGTTTCCATTACACATAAAGCAATCCGCGCAAAATGAGAATCCGAATCGCAATGTACTGCCTTCTGGCATTAGCCATCCTCATCGCAGTACTTCTTGCGACATCTTTACTGTTCCTGTTTTTTCCATCCCTTGCAAGCTTCGCTTCCGAAAAACTAGGGTCTGGTTTATTGTCTAAGCTCATTCTCTTTTTATATTAGAAGCGGACAATGAACGTCTCTACAAACAATAAACTTTTCATTGCACTATTTTTCGGCGGGATCATCATCCCGACGGCAATACTTGCCGTGCTCAGTTTTCGCAATGTCCAAAACGAAAAAGTCCTCGCTGAAAAAAAATTTGAGGACTCTCTCAATTCATTTCAAAAACAGGTCTCTGAAGCAGCAAAGGCTGAACAGAATGCCATCCTGCAGGAAACAAAAACGGCTTCTCAATTCTTATACGAACAACCTCAAAAGCTCCTCGAATTCGGAAACTCAGTTTCTTTCAAAAACGTAGAAGGAGTCGCTGCAATCTTTCTTTTCAATGAAAACAAACTCATTTACCCGAGTATTCCCATTCAAGAATCCGTTTCCGAAGACGATATTTCTACAACCCTTACAAGTCCAATCGAAACAGAACTTTTACGCGAAGAATTATCTGGTCGGAATACAGACAAAATTGCATTCGCAAGATCGGCACTTCTTCTGCGAGCTCCATTTTCAACAAAAGAAGACAACGTCTTCAACTTATTAGGACTCATCCGCTATCACTACAATCAAAAAGAATATGGCGAAGCGCTCAAGATTATCGAACTTCTAGAGCGCCATCCCGAAGCCAAAGGCTACTTACAGGCAGATCTGACCGAATCTCTGCGGTTTTTGAAATTTGAAATTTTTGTCGAACAGAACAAACACTCCGCAGCGGAAACTTATTGTCTTTCACAGCTATCTCTTTTCTTAGAAGGCCGCGATAAACAAGACATCGGTTCTTCTAAGTTCTTCTTTGACAACGCAATCAGCCGCATACTCTCCTTTGAAGATTTGCC
>JALNVO010000209.1 GCA_023231365.1 Fibrobacteraceae bacterium
CCAAATGACCTTCGGAACTCGTAGATGTTTCCTTCCGCTCCTCCCGGTTTCATGAAAGTCTGCCTCGCTCGGGGCGGACTTTTTTTATGGGACTTTCTGGAAATCATCTGCAGCAGAATACCCGAGACTCATAATTATTATACAGAAAAAGCGGCTCATTGACGAACCGCTTTTTTGTGTGGAATTTATTTGTTATGGAAGCTCGCCATTGATTGCAATTTTTTGGATTTCGCAGATTTCCTTGCAGGCCTTTTCGCCAAGGCCGATGAGTGTGTCTAGTGTTTTGCGGTCAAAGTCGGAGTGTTCGCCCGTGCCTTGGATTTCGATGAATGATTCTGCATCGCGCATTACGATGTTCATATCGACGTCGGCAGCGGAATCTTCGACGTAGCAGAGGTCGAGTAGAGGTTCGCCGTGGACGACTCCAACGGAGATGGCGGTTACAAAATGCTTGAGAATTTGTGTGGAAACGCCGATTTTCGGTTTGATTCTCCGGAGTGCAATGGCGAGGGCGACAAAGCCGCCGATGATACTTGCAGTGCGCGTCCCCCCGTCTGCTTGGATGACATCGCAATCGATGACGATGGCGTGCTCGCCGAGGAGGTCTAGGTTTGCGGCTCCGCGGAGGGAACGACCGACGAGACGCTGAATTTCTTGTGTGCGGCCTGACGCACCTTTGCGTTCTCGGTCGACTCGCTTTTCTGTGCTTTGCGGAAGGAGAGCGTATTCGGCAGTGATCCAGCCGCGACCCTTGCCGGCGAGCCAGGCAGGGACTTCTGGGAGAAGTGTTGCGTTGCAGATGACGCGAGTGTTGCCCATTTCGATGAGTACGGATCCGTCCGCGGAGGATATGAATCCTGTGGTGAGCTTTACTTTTCGCGTTTCGTCGAATTTTCGTGAATCGATGCGTATCATTTTAATCCTCGTATTTTAAGCGTTCTGTTTTACCAACGGCAAAGGAACCTAGCCGATAGATGAATGTCGTGTAGCGGGTGAGTTCCTCGAGGGCTTCGATGACTTTTGGACTTTCGGGGCTGCCGATAAAGGAGATGTGGAAAATGTATCCCCACGGTTTGTCCGGGTGCGGTCTGCTTTCGATCCTCGTCAAATTGATTTCTCGTTTGGCGAAAGCTCCTAGCGCTCCATAGAGCGATCCTGCTTGGCCGTCGTTGGCGAGTTCGAAAAGTATCGCGCTCTTGATTTCCGCGTTGTATGGAATTCCGACGGGATTTTTTTGAATGCCGTAGAAGCGCGTGAAATTGACTCCTTTGATGTTTTCGAGGTTTGTCTTGAGAATGGAGAGTCCGTAGAGTTTTGCCGCGTATGTGCTCGCGATCGCTCCATCGGTGATGTTATCCCGCTTAGAGACTTCTTCGGCGCTGCCAGCCGTGTCATAGAAGGCGACTTTTTCGATGCCGGGGTGTGCAGAGAAAAAATTGCTGCATTGGGCGAGCCCTTGCGGGTGGCTCAGTACTCTTTTGAGTGAATGTATCGAGGCTCCGTTGTTTCCACATAGGCAATGCTCTATCTGGAGAAGCACTTCGGAGATAATTGGATGGCGCCATTTGTAAAGAAGGTCGTAGTTTTCGTAAATGGAGCCGGCTGTCGAGTTCTCGATGGGGATTGCGCCGCCGTCCACGGAAAGTGTTTCAATACCTTGGTAGATTTCTTCGAACGTATTCATCGGGACGACTTCGATGTCTTCGCCGAAGAGGTAATAGGCTGCGCTTTCGCTATAAGCTCCGCGGCATCCTTGGAATGCAATTCTTTTTTTCTTTTTCATTGGAGACGCCTTGCGCCTTTGTAGCGGGCTTTCCAGTATTCATCGGAAAGTGGAGTGATGATTACTCCGCTGGATGTGCTCGCGTGGGTGAAGTTTCCGTTGGAGAGATAAAGACCGACGTGGTCTATGCCCCAGTGTCCCCCGAAGAATACGAGGTCGCCTGTTTGGAGGTTTTCTTGGTCGATGGCTGTTCCGAGCTTGTACATATCGCGGGAACTGTGGGGAAGCGAGACCCCAGTCTTTTCTTTATAAATCTGCATAATATAGCCCGAGCAATCCGTGCCGCTCCTAGATGCCTTTCCGTAGCGATAGCGTGTTCCTAACCAAGGTTTGATGATTTCCATCCAAGCGGCTTCATCTGCATTGTCGGAGGAACTTTCTAGCACTTGATTTGTCGTCTGTTCGGATTTAGTGAGCTGATAGGAGCCGGAATCCCTATCGTAGCTCGGGCGTATCGGCATCGTGCAAGCTGTGACGACGGATACGAAGGAAAAAAGGAAAAAACGATAAGATGAAAACATCATTTCCAATTTAAAAAAATGAATGCATCTTGCTATATTGATAGTATGGACAATGTGATGATTGATACTCTTTTGCATTATAATACGAACGCCCCCCGTTACACGAGCTATCCGCCGGCGAATCTTTTTAGGCCGGCCAAGGACAAAGTTCAAATTGAAAGAATCTGGCGGGAATCGAATGCGCTTAAGCCGTACAACGTAAGCTTTTATTTTCACATTCCTTTTTGTTCCAAGCGCTGCCTCTTTTGCGGATGCACTTCAGAAGTGCTTCCTGTTCCTGAATTCCGCGACCGCTATTTTGAGGCTCTCTTTTCTGAGATGGATGAGAAGTTACCGTGGATTTCTGGCGACCGCCCGGTGACCCAAGTCCATTTTGGCGGTGGAACTCCTACGAGTGTCCCCTTTGATTTTTTGAAGCGCATTCTAGCCAAGTTGCGCGAACGCTTTTCGTTTGCTCCTTTTGCGGAGATAGCCATTGAATGCAACCCATCGAGTATTTCGGAGGCGACTCTCCGGGAGCTCGCAGAAATGGGATTTAACCGCGTGAGCTATGGCATTCAGGACTTTGATTTTGACGTACTGAGGAATGTGGGCCGCGATCCTTCGCTTTTGCCCGTGAAAGAATTGGTCGCGCTTTCCCGCGATTTGCATTTCAAGGGAATTAATTTGGATTTAATCTACGGTCTTCCGTCGCAGACGGAAGATGCATTTTATGGGAGTGTGGAAAAGGCGGTCGATGCGGATCCAGATAGAATTGCGCTATTTAGCTATGCCCACGTTCCTTGGCTTAAGGAAAACCAAAAAATTTTGGAAAAGCTTCCGATGCCAAGTCCTCGTGAAAAGCTCGGATTTTTCTTGGAAGCTCGTAATCGTTTTAAGGAGGCTGGCCTTATTGACGTAGGCATGGACCATTTTGTGAAGCCTTCTGATTCCCTTGCCGGGGCTCTTTCCGAGGGCAAGCTCCATCGGAATTTTCAGGGGTATTGCACTCGCGAAACGACTGGAGAGGTGTATGCTTTTGGATCGAGCGGAATTACTCAGCTGGATAACGCTTATTCCCAGAATGTGCATGAAAGTGAAAAATACGCAGAATTGCAGCTTTCGCATAGATTAACTGAAATCCGCTGCGAAGAACTTTCCCCTTCAGAACGTCTTATCCGGGATGTAATTGAACGCCTGATGTGCAACCGCAGACTTCAAGTGACAGATGAAGAAAAAAAAGTGCTGGGAGACGGTTGGACGAGATTACTTGCTTTGGAAGAGGATAAGCTTCTTGTAAAGAAATCGGAATCTTATGTGGAAACAACGGAACTAGGAACGCTAGTTATCCGTTATCTCGCGATGCAGCTTGATCCGCTAATGCAGAAAAACAAGCGGGAAGGCGTTTTTTCTAAAACGATATGAAAAAGTATGTTGCTTTGAGATACTTGTTTTTTTATCTTTGGAACAATTAATTTGAAAGAGGTAAAAAATTTATGAAGAAACTTTTGCTCCCTGTCGTTGCCGCTGCCGTCGTTCTTTCTGTTACGGGCTGCGATAAGAAAGGAACAGTTTCCGGCACGGTTATCGATCCTTTTACAGGCGAATCCGTTTCTATGCCCACGGTCTGGATTGATTCTTCCATTTATGGTACCCAGAAGACGGGTTATGACAAGTCCGGCCTTCAGGAAGGCAAGTTCAAGTTTGAACAAGTTCCTGTTGGAAATTATCTTATCAAGGCCCGCCGTAGCAAATACGTTCTCGGTCAACAGAATTTTGTCACGACGAATGAGAAACCGAATGTGGAAATCACTCTTTATGAGTATAGCGATCAAGTGGCTCCGGGCCTCTATGTTCCGAATCCAAAGGGTGCCGAGAAAATTTCCAATGATTGGGCGATCTTTTCCACGACTTGTAAGGAATCTATTGCCGGCTATCGTATCAGCTATGAACAGAATATGAATGCTTCCGCTGTTCCGGACGCAAAGAACAAGAAGAAGGCAAAGAAGGCCGATATCAAGGTTAACAATCTTCCGCAGCCGAAAGTTATCGGTGCTGATGTGGATGTCCTTTATTGCAACTCGAGTTCTGTGACAGCAAGTGTGGAAGCAGCTTCTTATTCGGCAATTTCTGGGCCTGTTTCTTCTCATTCTGATTGCATGGGCTTTGAAAATGATAAATCCGGCATTTTTGCAAGCCCGGAGAAGAAGACTCCTTTGACTGTTTCTTATAAGGCTGAAGGCCTCTATGAGATAAAGGGTAACCTTCCGAAGGGCCGTCAGATTCTCGTTCTTACGCAGGATGGCAAGGTGCTCCAGACTTATTACGTAGAAGTCAAGTAATTTTTGGTTGATTTTCTTGCCCGCAAGCCCCTTTTGCTTGCGGGCTTTTTTTGTTTTAATAGGCAACCTTTTTTATCTTTGAGAATATGAAAACAAATCAGCAAATGTCAGGGATTTCGCGTAAGAGTGGGCTCATTATCTTTTTTACGCTTTTGGTATTGGGTGTTTCTTTTTTCATCTTTGATAATACTTCTGTGCCGACAGCAAGAGCGTGGGATATCAAGTGGGGCTATTATGCCATTCTTTTGACATTTATAGCCTTTATTGTCGGTATAGTGTTGAATGGCAAGGATTTTGTCTGCCGAGTCCGTGAACATTTGCCGTCTGGTAAGAGTTTAATAGCCTTGGTTGCGCTGCTTCTTTTCTTTGTCATTTTCTCGCTGAATCATATCGAAAATTCGCACCGCGTGCTGAGCGATGAAACCAGTTGGGAATCGATGGGACTCCAGATGCGTTTTGCCCATTCTGGCGGCA
>JALNVO010000210.1 GCA_023231365.1 Fibrobacteraceae bacterium
GCTCTTCGAACCCTGACGTTCCCCCAAGGGAACCGGCTTCTCGTTGTTGCGGTGTCACGTTGTTCCTTCCTCACCCCTGCGGGGCCGGACTAGAGTCCGGCTCTTCGAACCCTGACGTTCCCCGAAGGGAACCGGCTTCTCGTCATAAAAATGAATTTTTAGAGGTACCCATAAAAGAACGGCTCTCTTAAATCCGTTTGCAGCCAAGCCCTGTTTTAACAGTCTTGCAAAACCTCTGTACAGGTAAATTTCAGCTTTGATCCAGAATTTGTCCATAACGCCAAAAGTCTTTGTTCGATGCATCAAAAAAGATCTACCTCGTAAACTGTAAACGACCGGCAAAAAAAATCATCCCCGACTTCTGAATTGCTGCATAACTTTCACCATTTCGGCGCTTTGCAATTCTATCTTTTGTCGAAAAGTAAACTCTGGAATAGGCTCATATAAATTAACGCAAAAGCATTCTCTGCAACGATTTCCGCTTTGAAACCGCAGAACGGAACGTTCCCTCTTTAGGCCTATTTTCCGGGCAACCGGGAACGCATTCAACAGAATACCAAACATATCTCATCATAAAATAACTTATCGGACTCAGATCATACAATTTTGTGCAGGCATAGCCATGCAACGCCAGTTTCCGCATCATATACCCGCGATTAATCCACTTCTAAAGCGGCTCTCAAAATATGCATAACCCTTATGCATCTATCAATTTCTGCTTTCTTTTTCAATAAAATAGCACTTGCAACACTAGTATCCAAAACAAGAATTTGATCAATCGTAAACCTGCGAAATCAACTTAAAATCGCCATTTTTGATAATCCAGCAAAAATTATCCCCTCGAAATTCAAAATTGAATCAAGTCCAGTGTTTACAAGCGCTCCAAAGGAATTGACGGATCTATTTTGGACACCAGTGCACTTGCAAAAAAAATCAAATAAACGCTCAAAAATATACCCGCCCCCCGAAGAAGGGCTAGCCTTATAGCCCTCTATTTTTCTACCTTTGCCGCCATGTTGAGTGAATGGCTTTATCACCTTACCGATATTACTCTTTTTGATAGCCGACTTTTCCGCGCAGGGATTGCCGCTATGCTCTCCATCATTTTGGTCCTTTCCTTGATGCCTTTGTATATCCGCAGGCTTCAAAAGGCAGATGCTACATCGGATTTCGATGCGAATAGCAAGACCAAAGCACCGCCGATTATGGGTGGCGTACTTCTCGTTGCAGTAGTCGTTTTTGTTTCACTCTTGTTCTGTAAGTTGAACGGTTATACCATTTCAACGCTTCTCGTACTTGTGGCATTCTCATCCGTGGGAGCCGTAGACGATTTGGCTAAAGTCCGCGCAAAAAAGCTCATTGCACAAGGAAAGCTGACAGCAGCTTCCTACATGGAAAAGGCGGATGGCATTTCAAGCACGCTCAGACTCGGCCTCTATTTTCTCTTTAGCTTTGTGATCGCAATCTTTTGCTACAAATTCATTCCCGATTTGCGGGGTAATCTGACGGTTCCATTCTGCCCCATCTCCCTTTTTCAAATTCACCTGCCAAACTGGGCGTTTATCGGTTTTATGACCTTCGTAATTGCCGCGACAGCCAATGGGACAAACTTTACGGACGGCCTCGACAGCTTGGTTTCGGTACCGATCCTTACAAGTATGGTGTTCGTGGGGCTCGTAGCCTATGTATGCGGCAACTTTATCTTCAGCAACTACTTGAATGTTCCATTCTTGCCCGGCTGCGATGAATTGTTCCCGCTAGCAATGTCCGTCGCCGGGGCGCTGCTAGCTTACCTCTGGTTCAACAGTCCTCCAGCAGAAATCTATATGGGTGACGCAGGTTCCGTAGGATTTGGGGCGTGCATCGGCATTATGTTCATCCAGATACAGGCCGGGCTTTTTCTCCCTATCGTTTGCATTATCATAATCGCCGAAGCGTGCTCCGTACTGCTGCAAATCAGCTTTTTCAAATTTACACGTATGCGGACAGGAACTGGCAAACGGCTATTCCTATGCGCTCCACTCCACCATCATTATCAGAAGAAATGGGAAAACAAGTTCGCTTCCAAACCCCTTTTGAATTCGAAGATCGTCTGGAGAATGCATCTCGTTTCCATCTTCTCGCTCATCATGAGTATGGTCATCTTCTTTGGTATCCGGTAATATGGCAAGCATAGATTTTGATTTGTTAAAAAAGCTCTATGCCCAATTTTCAAGGACAGAAGAATCCTCCAAAACGCCAGACATTTTGGAACCAATGCCTTTTGCTATGGCCGAAGACGACCGCCGCTACGAAATGTGGGAAGAGACCGGTAAAATACTCCTTTCCAAGGGCGAAGTTGCCGCATTCACTATTGCAGGCGGCCAGGGTTCGCGATTGGGCTTTGAGGGCCCGAAAGGCGCCTACGATTTTGGTCTCCCGAGCCATGCAAGCTTGTTCCGCTTGGAAGCTCGCAGGCTACTGAATTTAGGAGCAAAAGCGGAGCACCCCATTCCATGGGCAATCATGACATCGCCGCTCAACCGCAAAGCGACCATAGAGCATTTTGAAGAACATTCTTACTTTGGTTACAACAAGGATTCTATCCGCTTCTTTGACCAAGGAATGCTTTGCGCACTTACTCCAGAAGGCGAACCCGTAAAAGACAAAAACGGCAATTATGCAGAAGTTCCGGATGGAAATGGCGGGTGTTTCCGCGCTTTAGCCATCAGCGGAACACTCGCCTGGTTTGTTGAAAAAGGCGTGCGGTTCGTATTTTTAGCAAACGTAGACAATGCTCTCGTCAAAATGTGCGACCCGGCATTCATCGGCTTTCTCGCAAGCAACGGAAACGCTCCTTGCGCAGTCAAGGTCGTCCACAAGCGCAACGCCCAAGAAAAAGTAGGCATCTTCGCATTCAAAAATTCGAAGCCAACAGTTGTGGAATATACGGACATTTCCGATGAACTCCGCAACAAAACTTTTGAAGATGGTACCCTCGCTTTTGACGGAGGAAACATCGGGATCTATGCATTCCGCACGGACGCTCTCCGCAAAATTTCAACGATGGAACTCCCTTGGCATGCAGCGCGCAAAAAAGTTGAAGACATTGAAAATTGCTGGAAATTCGAACAATTCCTCTTTGATGCGTTCCCGCTGATCGGACAAATCCTCCCCTACGGCGTGGAACGCGAAGACGACTTTGCACCCGTAAAAAACATGACCGGCAACGACTCCCCGGCAACAGCCCGCCAAATGCTCGGAATGCTACATCGCTCTTGGCTAGAAAAAGCAAAAGTAACGCTCAAGCCGCGCACTCTCTACGAAATTTCTCCGCGATTGACTTACGCCGGCGAAAACCTTTCGCAGGAAATTTTTGATCGCGAACTCGGCCGCGGCATTTTCGAATTTCCCGCATAAAGGCAAAAGTCATGACGGTTTTATATAAAATAATCGTCAAGCTCCTGCTCGCCATGCCACCCTTTTTACAAAATGCGGTATTTAATGTCGTTTACCCCATATACAAGGTTCTCCACATACACCGCGCGTGGGGCAGAGTCAGAAATCATCTAGCACGCACAGGTATGGATAAAAGAACCTCACCGCGTGCTGTATTCAAGCGGCTCTTCGAAAATTACCTGGATTCGCTCCGCTACTTAATGCGCTACCCTAAAACGCTTCAGAGCATCCGTTTTGAAAACGAAGAAATCATCCAAAAGCCACTCGCAGAAGGAATGCCAATCATCGCAATGAGCATTCACCAAGGTGCATTTGAAATGCTCCACCGGATTCTCACAAAATATTCTTCGCATGTCTATCTCTTTACGCACAGCTTTAAAAACAAGGCGCTAACAGAATTCCTCCGCAACGTCCGCAAAACAGACGGACTCGAAGAACGCGACACTGATACAGTAGCACATACGCTCCGCGAATTTTTCAAGAACAAGGGAATTCTCGCAATGCTCGTGGATCAAGCGACAGAAGCCCGCGGAAACGAAGTTCAAATTTTAGGAGTACCTTCCACACTTTTTTTAAGGTTACCTCTGCAAGTCCTCCGGATGGGAGGAGGAATCGTAACTTTCCGCACATTCAAGACAAACAAAGGCCACACGATCCGCTTTGAGCATTTTTACCCGCCTCGCTCTGATGAGGCCCAAACCGAAAAATCTATCGCAAATGAAATTTCGCTTTGGATCAGCGAGCATCCAAGCGATTGGACTTGGAACTACCACCGGAATTTTACAACAGGATAAAACTATGGAAGAAATGACAGAAAACGAAAAGCTCCAAATGGAGTGGATGAATCGCCACCCAATGCACGACAAAGATGAATTCGCCGATGCTATGAAGAAAGAAGAAGAAAAGACTGCGAAAATTTCACATTACCAAAAGCCAAAGAAGAACCCGGCTGCATGGAACTTTCCGGAGCCCGAACAGGAAATCGACCTCCACGGATACGTTTCTGAAGAAGCTGCAGCAGCTGTAGAGAACCTCATGGACGGAATGCAGCGTTCTGGCCTTTCTGTACTGAGAATTGTCCACGGCGGAGGAAATCCGGAATACGGTAACGTAAAGTACATCATCGACAAAAAGGTGGCAACGGTCTGGAAGCACCGCGTCGTATTCTATAAGACCGAGCCCAACAACGCAGGCTCAAGCATCATGAAAATCGGCAAAAACGATGCCCTTCCACTAATCCCCCGAGACCGCCGGAAAAAATAATTGTAAAAAACGGGCGCCATTGGTGAATTTTTGGGGTCTACCAACAAGAATCCCTTGCGATTCCCCTAAAATTTTGCTAAAATTGACCCGCGACGGAATATAGCTCAGTCTGGTAGAGCGCTTGCTTCGGGAGCAAGAGGTCGTGAGTTCGAATCTCGCTATTCCGATAAATAAAAAAGACAACCCTTTAGGGCTGTCTTTTTTATTTATCGAATATCAAAGCGAGACGAGAACTCACGAAAATGAGTTCGACTAGATTCACCTTATGAACGGAGTGAATGAAGGTGGATCTAGGCCTTGCCCAAAGGCAAGCCCGGAGGGCAAAGCAGAACGAAGTGATGCTTTGGCTATCTCGCTATTCCGGTAAATAAACTGAAAAACATCCTTTTTCATCGGA
>JALNVO010000211.1 GCA_023231365.1 Fibrobacteraceae bacterium
TGAGCGCATCCCAGATCTCCGGGCCGGTCGTCGCGCGGTGTGCCGCCGGGTTCGCCGGATTTTCGAACTGCTGAGGCATGAAGGAATGGCCCGGATTTTCGGCGAGAATCTGTTTCGCGCGGTCGATGGAGCCCTGCATTCCCTGGACTCCCGGAGTGAGCTCGAGTTTTGCGCCGTAGGCCGCCGCGAGTTTCCGGCGCTCGATGCTCATGGAATCCGGCATCACGAGGATCAGCTTGTAGCCGCGGGCCGCGGCGACGAATGCGAGGCCGAGCCCGGTGTTCCCGCTGGTGGGTTCCACGATGATGTCACCCGCGTGCAAGAGCCCTCGTTTCTCTGCGTCATCGACCATGGCGACCGCGACGCGGTCCTTCGCCGAGAATCCGGGGTTCCGCGCCTCGATTTTCGCATAGACGTTCGCGACTGCGCCCGGGCAGAGTTTCTGAATTTGTACAAGCGGGGTGTTGCCTGTGGATGCGACGTTATCTTTGAAAACGGACATAGAGCCTCCGAAAATTACAGGGGAAAGATAGAAGAAATCGGCGCTGGCGACCTATGACGGCGAAAACGGAGCGGCTTCACGCCGCGAATGCGGATGACTTCGCGATGCATTCGCGCTTGTGCTCGAGCGTCGGATGAACGTAGAGCGAAAGCGTGATGCCCACGTTCGCGTGTCCGAGGATTTCCGAGAGAGTCTTCACGTCCGTGCCCGTCTCGACCGCCCGCGTCGCGTAGGTGTGCCGCAGAATGTGGAAATGCGTCGGCGCGATGTTTAATTTGTGCAGAATGCGCCGGAAGTGATAGTCGAGGAGCCTCGGCTCCACGGGCGCGGCGGTGCCGCTCAGAATGTAGCGGTCCGTCCCCGCCGCCTGTTCCCGGAGCGCCGCGAGCAGATTCGGAGGGATGGGGACTTCGCGCACGGAGTTCAGTGTCTTGGGAGCCTCGAACACGAGGCGCGTCTTCCCGGCGGGGCCTTCCGCCTGGACGCGGTGGTAGATGCGCGAGACGCGGAAGCATCCGCGGACGAAATCGAAGTCGCTGTAACGGAGCCCGCACAGCTCGGAAAGCCGCAGACCCGTGCAGAGCGCGAGCAGAAGCCCGACGCACCTGCGCGTGCCCTTCTTCGGGAGCCCGCGGGCGAGCGCCTCCGCGTCCGCGCCCGGCATGACGCGCGCCTGCCTCTTCGGAATTTTCGGGAAGCGGAACTTCAGCGCCTTCAGATCCGGGGACCCCTCCGGAAGCGAGCGGAAAAGCTTCTGCGTAAAGACGAGAACCAGCGCCCGCGTCGCGGGGGCAAGCGGCAGCGCGGCGAGCCCGTCCGCATAACCGTCCACGTCCTTCTGCGAAATTTCATTTATCTGTAATTTTGAAAAATACGGGTTGACATATTTTTCGAGGATGGTACGGTAGCGCGCCCGCGTGTTGATTTTCCAGGCGGGGGAAAGGGACGCGAATGCGCGTTCGAAGACTTCAGTCGTAAGCATCGGGACTCCTTGTTCTGTGTGCTTTTCGCACGGGTTCGGAGCCCCTAGGTAGATTTATTCCGGCGGAATTGAGCGGAGTTAAGGAATTTATCTGCGAATGGAGCATTCGGAGAAAAAAAATCCGCCCCGGCCCCTTTGGTTTTCGCAGCCCCCATTTTTACGGAATTTTCCGGCAGAAATCGCCAGTAATTGAAAAATGCCGGCGTTGTGTCCGGAATCATAAGTGGCACAGGCTTTTTAAGAAGTCCTCTTGACTGTTAACTTCTTTTTACTTACATTTCAAACATATCTGCGAATGCTCCATTCGGAGAAAAGGAGAAATATGAAGGATCTTATTAAGCTTCTCTTCGGTAAAATCAAGAACGGGAACGGCTTTAAAATAAAGTTCACCGATAAAGATCTTGCCGGCATAAAATGCTATAAGATCAAAGAATTAAAGGCATCCATCCAGGAAAAGAAAAACAATATTGAGATTCCTGAAGTCCGGGGCATCTATTTTGTGGGGCAAGTGGACAAGGCGAAAAGTCTGCCTGTGCTTGAAAAATCTTCCATGCCGAAGAGTAAAGCCCGGGCAAAATGGTATGGTAAAGACGTTTTGGAACGAGTTTTGAAAGAGAGCCAGGACAAACGCATCCTCTACATTGGTAAAACGGATGCGAAAAAGGGCTTGAAAGAAAGAATCTCCGCGTATATCCGGTATATAAATAAGGCTAACAAAGTTACAGGCGCGCATAATGGCGGACGCTCTATTTGGCAATTAAAGGGAGCGGACGCGCTTGATTTCTGCTGGATCCCGATGGAAAAGATCACGGATGATCCCGGTATCAAGGCCGAAGACATAGAAAAAGCGCTGATCGGGGCATACTGGGAATTATACAGGAATTATCCTTTTGCGAACAGAAGGCTTTGATACTGCGGATAATGAATATGGCGCTAAAAATGAGAAGGTCTGCGGAATTTAAAAGAAACACGATGAGACTATCGCTAGCCGTGTTGTGCTTTTTATTTGTATCATGCCTGTCGGATCCTTTCGACTCGAAATCGGAGCGGGCGCCCACTGCTTGCCCCGGCTATATTGCAAATGACGCGGGACAGGGCTTAACTTGGCCTAAAGGTGATTTCGTTGTAATTGTCACAAAACGTAGTGAATGCGATGCAAAAGACACAATGTCGGAACTCTTTAATGTTGAAATAAGTGCGTTTAGAGGTCCTGACGGTGTCTTTTTTAATTACAACAGAAAAATTTATACAACAGAAGACACCGCTTATTTTGATTTGAACGAGGCTGTAAATTGAACTGTGTCACATCCTAAACACCAACCCCCAAAACCTTACTATAATGTAGGGAAAGGATTGTGACAATGACAGAAGAAGAAATCGATGCAATGATGACCAAGGCCAAAGACCAGTTCCGCAAGGGAGAACCGTTATTTGGAAGGAACGGAGCATTCCACTTTATGCTGGAAAACTTCCTGAATAACGCCCTTGAAGTCGAAATGGGGGATCATCTTGCAAAAAACAAGGACAATGGGGGAAAGGACCGACGCAACGGCAAGATGAAAAAGACAGTTCAAAGCGAGTACGGTCCCATTGACGTTGAAACACCTCGTGACAGGGACGGATCATTTGAACCGGAAACTGTGAAAAAAAGAGAAACAGTCCTTGCCGAAAGCCTGTCCGACAAAATCATCAGCCTGTATGCTTCGGGGCAAAGTACACGCGACATCAGCAGGTTCATTGAAGAAAACTACGGCAGTTCCATTTCCGCAGAAACGATAAGCCATATCACCGACAAGGTCTGGCCGGAAATACAGTCCTGGCGCAACCGAAGCCTTGAAGATGTTTACCCTATCGTTTGGCTAGACGCGATTCATTACAAGGTCAAGGACGAAAAGGGCTCTACGGTATCCCGCGCCATCTACAACGTACTTGGCGTAGACAGTTACGGGTTCAAAGATTTGCTTGGAATGTACGTATCGCAGAGCGAGGGAGCAAACTTTTGGCTGGGCGTCCTTACGGATCTTAAAAACAGGGGCGTTCAGGATATTCTAATCGCTTGCGTAGATGGGCTTAAAGGGTTTCCGGATGCAATCAACGCCGTGTTTCCGGAAACAGATGTGCAACTCTGCATCGTCCACCAGATTCGAAATTCGCTGAAGTACGTTGCAAGCAAAAACCAGAAGGAATTTCTCGCTGATCTTAAACTTGTATATAAAGCGGAGACACTTGAAAAGGCCGAAATGGAACTGGAAAATCTGGCCGCAAAATGGAAAGCTAAATATCCGATAGTCATCCGTTCCTGGCAGGGAAATTGGGCGAGCCTAAGTCGTTATTTTCAGTACACAAGTGACATCCGTCGCCTAATTTATACGACCAACACGGTAGAAGGTTATCATCGTCAGGTTCGCAGAGTGACGAAGACCAAGGGCGTGTTCTCGTCAGATGAATCCTTGCTAAAACTGGTCTACCTTGCTTACCGCAATATCAAGAAGAGATGGACCTCGCCCTTGGCAAATTGGGCACTAATCGCTCAACAGTTGTGCATTAGGTTCGAGGACCGATTTAAAATTTTGTAGTTTTGAAGCGTAAGTCAATTAATCTACGATGACACAGTTTGATTTACACTCCCATTTGAACTGGGACAACCAGATATATGATTTATTCGATTCTAATATAACACCGTATGTCCGTATTACCTCAAACCATAATTATACCGTCTTTATTGGTATCTCCGAAGAGCGCTCGCTTATCGTGGACAGGAATGATAGCTTTTACTGGCAAAATTGAATAAATGCGGGCCACCTAATGAAATACAAAGTGTTAGATCAAAGTCATCAGATTCTTCGTTGCTTTTTCTCACTTGCATCCATTGCCATTGTTGGTGCTTGCTCAGATGGGGGAACGTCTTCTTTGAACACAGCGGGAAGCGCATTCTGTTCCTCGTCGGAGGCTGTTGTTTTTAATCCGGTGATGGGATCCAGCGCAAGCGTCATCGAATCCAGTTCCAGTGTTGCAACGTCCAGCTCAAGCGCCGCTGCATCAAGCTCCGGCGCAGTGTCTTCGCCGTCTCATGGTTTCGTTGACCCTTCGACCGTCGTTACAGGAACGCTGCTGGATTCCCGCGATGGTCAAGTTTATAAGACGGTGAAAATCGGCACACAGACCTGGATGGCGGAGAATTTGAACTATACCGTGGAGAATCCGCACGATCCCTTGGATTACAGCTGGTGCTACGACAACAGAACGACCAATTGTGAAAAATATGGCCGTCTGTACACATGGACGGCGGTGATGGACGTCACCGGTTCCATTCAGATGAATCCGAAGGGCATATGCCCCGATAACTGGCACGTTCCGACGGAAGGCGAGTGGGCGACCTTGGCGACCGCGGTCGGTGGCTTGAATATTGCCGGCACGGCGCTCAAGACCACGAGCGGATGGAAGGAACGGCGGGAAGGAATAAGCGGCAATGGTACGGACAGCTATGGTTTTTCCGCTTTCCCTGCGGGCATCGCTGATGATGGCAACAATTTTTTCTATGCCGGTGAATGCGCATATTTTTGGAGTGCTTCGGAGCGCAACAA
>JALNVO010000212.1 GCA_023231365.1 Fibrobacteraceae bacterium
TGAGTGATGGAACCGGAATATTGAGCGCCAATCAATCCGCCGGCATTATCCCAGCCATAGACTTCTCCCGTGGCGAAACTCCGGAAGACCGTAGTTCCGTGAGAGGAGACCCCCACCAGACCTCCAGCATAGCTTGTAAATGCCTTGACGGATCCGGTGGCGTAACACTCCGTAATGGAACTCGAATCGCTCAACCCGACAAGACCGCCTTGGTCGTCCCTTCCTGAAACGGAGCCCCTAGCAAAACTTTTTGAAACGATGCCATAGATCAAATAACCGATCAATCCACCAACATCGCTTCCGTTGGCATCCACAGAGACATCGGCTGAACTGTTTTCTACGGAAGTCAGCAGGGAAAAGCCGATCAGGCCTCCCGCATAGTCTCCGTATCCATCAGTGATCAGTTTTCCCTGAACATGGACATCCCGAATCTCGCTCCCGTTGCTGTAACCAGCTAGTACTCCGGTCGAAGAACATCCAACGAAATCCGCAGAATCCAAGGCGAGACTGTCCACCCGTGCGCCGGACATACTGCCGAAAAGTCCGATGTTTTCTGCTTCATCACCAGCATTCTCATCGGGATAATGAACCGTGAGGTTCTGGATGGCGTGTCCCCCGCCGTGGAAATCACCCTTGAATGGATTTTCCGGAGTGCCGATGGGAGTGAATCCCTTGCAGGAATTCCCCTCGGCGTTGCAGTTTTCCCCGGCAGAAGCCGATGCGTCTATGTCGGCACTCAGGCGATAAGATCTCGTGAGTTCGGGATCGTTTTTCGAAATTGCCTTGAGTCCCTCATAATCGGAAATTTCGACTTCCGCCAAATTGTCGGGAATGGCGACCAGCGCCCCGGCACCCCAGAGCGTATCCCCATTCGAAATGGCTCCCAGACGATACACGTAATAAAGGGAATCCCTGGTTGCATTGAGCCCAAGCACGCTTTGAATGCGGCCCACAAGAGACGTACCTCCTTTCAAGGTATAGCCGGCTGTTGTAGAAAAGACCGAATTCTTCGGAAAAGAAGCAAGCCGGGTTTTGTATGCCATAGAACAGTCGGAAAAGCCCTTAAGGAAAGGAAAAGCCTTTCCCTGAAGAAATATCCACTTTGAGGATTTCCAGAAGATACTGTAGGAACTGGAATCCATCATCTGTGACGAGGTGAGGCCGGTTCCGTTTGTGGAAAAGATCTGTCCGCTTGTTTCAGTATTCCAGTAGCTGTCATCCGACAAAACTCTATCGAGTGTGCCAGAAAGGGGACCGGCTGAAATACCATCCGAAGACATCACCGCGATGACAGGTCCCGAGGCATAATCATTCATACTGGAGGAGGCAGTTGCCCCTGTCAGCCCGCCAACCCTATTCCCCCCGGAGACAATACCGGTAGTGTAGCTGTCGTCAATGAGACCTCTGTTATAGCCCACCAGGCCGCCGATAGACCGACGTCCCTTCACGGAAACGGCTGAAAAACAAAATCGGACGAAGCCATCTTTTGCCTCCCCGATCAAGGCTCCCACATAGGAATTGCCGGTGATCGATCCCCCGATCAGACCGATCTCAGTCACCACGGCCGAGTTCCCGGTGCAGCCCAGCAACCCGACGTAGGAGGAATCCGGCCGGTAAATCGTCAGATTCCGGATGAGATGACCGTCACCATAGAAATGCCCTTGAAAAGGGATCGAATCCGTCCCGATGGGGACGAATCCCTGATAAACGGTGTTTCCTGCAGAATCTTTGACGGGATTCTCCGCCATGGAAGCGGAAGCATCTATATCGTCTGTCAGACGATAAGCACTGGATGTATCCAGCGGACAATCGCCAATTCCAACCATCTTGAGTTGCGCATAGTTTCCCACGAGATAGACCCCATTGCTGTCCTGAGAAAGACCGCACGCACCAAAGGCACCGGACAAGCCCACTAAGAAAAAAAGGATGAAAAAAGGCATAATACCCTTCGCTGAAAAGTGAATTTATTCAAATAGGTGAAAAATATAATAAGATCTACACTCTGTTTTGCTTCAGCAAAAAAAGTTCTCATGAAGAGAGCGACAAAGATGACCTTGATTCGCTTGCATCTACAGAAACTTTGTATGTATTCTTGAATGTGTTGGCGTAGCTGATAGTAAAAGATTGTTCTTTCTCTAAAGAATAATCAGCACAGTATGAAGTGTCTTTTCCTACTGCACATCGCAGAGGCATCTCCTTCCTACATTTCGGTGGAATGAAAAAGCTCCATCATCTTCTCCATTATCATCATCCCCACGCTTTTCCGATAGGAATTCAACAAAAAACGCCCCAACCCGCAAAATGCGAGCCGGAGCGTTGGGGAGCGTCACACTTATGTTAAATCAGATTTTCGCGTGCGAACCGTCGCAGAAAGGCGGGTTCTTCGTCATCTTGCATCCGCACAAATGATACTCACCATCCTTGTCCACCTTGAATGCCTTGGGGGTGAAAGACGTGCCGTGATGCGAGCCGTCGCAGAAAGGTTGATTCTTGCTTCTGCCACAGGCGCACCAGTGATATTCCTTCCCCGCCTCCAGTTTGACGGCATAAGGGAATTTCTGAGCTACAACAGGTTTATCCATATTAATCCTCCTTGGATGGATATAAGATACAATTAAAGCGGCGCGATTTCCGTAACAAAGTCACAAAAAAATCCGCAGACACCCCTCACCAGGGAATTGTTTGCAGTTTTTTCACGAGATTCACGTCCGCAGGGAGCCACGCCACGGAAAGGAGATTCTCCCGCGAAAGCCACCGGGCGTCTTCGTGTTCGTTGAGGAGCAGGTTTCCTTTCACGACACGACACCGGACGCAGCGCATGGAAAGGTGAAAATCCGGATAATCATATTCCACGGTGTCGATGAGGGCGCCGACTTCTATTTCCGTGGAGAGCTCCTCCCGGATTTCGCGCCGGAGTGCCTGTTCCGGAGTTTCCCCGGGTTCGATTTTCCCTCCCGGGAATTCCCAACCGTCCTTCATCTTGCCGTAGCCGCGCTGCGTTGCAAAAATTTTTTCATCCCGAAAAATCACCGCAGCCACCACATTCACCGTTTTCATAAAGATGCCTCTAGAAATTGGTTTATAACCATGACCGGCACCTCGATCTCTAGTGAACGCGTTCATTATCGCGATGCTCGGCTTGACGCATTTCAGTCCTTGAGCGTCCGCAGGTACGCTTTCTGCGCGTCCGTGATCCGGTAGCTTTCGACCGCCTTCTGGATCGTCTTGTTGTGAGTCCAGGGCGCGAGACGGTGTGCCTGAATGTACGGAATCGTCGCCTCGTATTGCTTCGCAAGCGCGGTCGCGAAGAACCACGCCACCATCATCTTCACGTAATACTCGTCGGAACGGATTTTCGCCACGAGTTCCAGATATTCCTTCTTGAACTCCGCATCGAGAAAGAAGCTCATCAGCATCTCGACTCCGAAGCGCACCGTATAGGTTTTCCCGGAACGGAGCCACTTCTTAATTTGTACCAAAAGTTCGGGCAGGTGCTTTTTGAAAACCTTCGGGGACATGAGGTCGCACGTGGCCCAGTTGTCCACATAAGGCAGGAAGGCGTCCGCGAGGGAAACCGCCCGGTCGTAATCCTTTTCCGCCTGGATCAGGAATCCGTGCAAGTTGTTTTCGTCGTAATACTTGTGAGGCAAAGTCCGGAGAAATTTTTCCGCGTCCGCCGTGCCGGCGATTTCCTTCCCGAATTTCCGGAGGATGGGCGTCCGGATGCCGATGACCGTTTTGGGGTTGATCGTCGGCGTCAGTTTGCACTGGAATGCTTTGTACTTGGAATCCTGCAAGGCGAGGAGGCGTTTCTGAATGATTGTCGGCATGGTGGAAATTTATAAACAAAAAGCACAAAGAACGGAAACGACCGCGAAGAGATGCTTCCTACATTTCGGTGGCTTTGGATATTACCGTTCCTACATTTCTTTCGGAAAACACGCCGCCCCCACGGGGAAAAGAGCCGGAAAACAAAGCCAATGCGAGTTTTCTCTTCTGGCATGTATTTTGCAAATATTTCCGAGGACCGCTGAATTCCGTTCCAAAGGCATGAGGCCTGAATTTTTTCAGTGGGTTCCAAAGAATATCAGAATTGGATCAAAGCATCGCGTTATGAATGTTCTGCCAGCCACCATTTCCAGCCTGGAAATTCACGGAAACCTCTCTGTGGTTCACGCCAGAGTGCGGGAGGCGATCGTTCAGGTGATCGTCATCGGCAACCGGGAAAACACGGACTATCTCCGGGAAGGAACGCCGGTGGAACTTCTCTTCAACGAGTCGGAACTCATTCTCGGCAAAGGGGAATGCGGGGACCTCTGCATTCCGAACCGCTTTCCCGTGACCATTGCGTCCATTGCGGAGGGAGCCGCCTTTTTCCATGTGTTTCTGGATTTCGGAGGATACCCGGTGGCGGCGCTCCTTCCGCGGTGCTGCTGCGAAGGGATTTCCCTCCACGCCGGAGAATCGCTCCGGATGTATCTCCGTCCGGGGGACATCTTTTTACAGAGCGCCGAAAGGAAAGGAAAACGCCCATGATTGAGTTTTCGGCAAAGAAACGGCTTCTCGCAAGCACCGGCGAATTCACGCTTTCCATGGACATTTCCATTCCCGAAGGGGAGATCGTGTCCTTTTTCGGGGCTTCGGGGACGGGCAAGACGACCGCCCTCAGGATGCTCGCGGGACTCGCCGATCCCGACACCGGCTACATACAAGTGAATAACGAAATATGGCTCGATACGGCGCTCCGGAAAAATCTCCCGGTGAACCGGAGGCCCGTGGGGTTCGTGTTCCAGAACTATGCCCTATTCCCCAACATGACGGTGCGGGAAAACATCCGTTTCGCCCAGCCGGAGAAAGACGGAAAAACGGTGCAGAGACTGCTCGAGATCTTCGGCCTGAACGTTCTCCGGGAAAGGAAACCCTCGCAGCTTTCCGGAGGGCAGCAGCAGCGCGTCGCCCTTGCGAGAGCACTCGCCCGCAAACCGAAA
>JALNVO010000213.1 GCA_023231365.1 Fibrobacteraceae bacterium
GTATGACTTAATTTTCTTAACGATGAGGGCATTTGATCTCCTTGTTAGACGTTTGCCTTGTCCAAGGAATCTATGTCCTCATCAACTTTCCTGGTTTACTGTACTTCAAGCATAGCTATAGAATTGTAACCCCGCGCAAAGCACGGGGTTTTATGTGGAATAAATTCTAATCAGAGCGATGCCTTACGGATTCCAAGACTTCAATACATTAAAGTTGCGTCTATTATGACGGAATCTGTTCCGTATGAGCTTTGCCCAGATAAGCTATAGTCTAAAAAGAACTTAACATTTCCCTTTTTCAGATTAGAATCAAGATACTGAACTTTGGGCTCGTTCTGTCTATTGAAAAATACAATCCATGTAGAATCCAGATTTGGATGATAATATGTTCTATAACAATTCATGACACAGGATAATTTTTTCAAACAGCTCGACGTCAAACAGGAATTAATAAGCGCAGTGGAATCAGGCTGATAAAAGAAATGACATGAAACTGTGGAATCCAAAGACAGATAATTATTTTTTTGCGTGTAGCAAAACCAGCGTTCTATTTGTTCGGAGTAAAAGCAATTCAACGTCGTGTCCTTATCCACAGGAACATATTTATTCCAGTCCGTGAGGCATATATCGGGGCGGGATGACGTTTTAAATGAAACTGTACTATAAGGCGGCATTGTTATTTTAAATACGTTGCCTTCGGATAGGCAGCATTTTATGACCGGATTAAAATCTAACTCATAATCTTTCTTTTCATTTGCTGTGTCAATAATGCTAAATCTGACATAACCATCTTCTGAAACTTTCAAATTTCTGGGATATAAAAGTCCATTCGAATCAATGACAGCGCCCTTATCATCGATTAATTTATAAACAAAAAATTCGTTAAAATAGGTATTACTGAGTGCACTGAAAGATATGCTCACAGAGTCTATAGGATGATCTTCATTTGAAATTACCGTAAACAACTTTAAAGGAATATGTTCATAAATAAATTCATGGCGTTCAAGAGGCTGGTCATCTCCCGCCAGAAAATTTCCGCACGAAGGAATCAACAAGAACAGAAATAAAATCGATATCAATTTTTTCATCAGTAATTTTCCATTTTCAATGGAATCCCAGCCTAGAGTCACCCCTTATTATAACTCCAAAGTCATTTCATGGCAAGCGTTTCCCGACCATTTTTTCAAAATACACTCACCCACTCCCGCAACCCGCCCACCTAAATTCAGGTCAAAATGTCCGCTTCAAATCCTCAAAAGCGTGGCAAAAAAGGGACAGAATGAGAAAATCAAAAGTTGAAAACAGCATCCGTGATGCATTCCTAAAACAAATAGATTAAAATCTGTAAAATTTTAGAAAGTGGTATGAAAGTGACATTTTATGGCATTCTTATGTTGCTATATTGACCTATAATAGGAAAAATTATGATAGCCTTACTGGACACAAACATCGTCATTCACAGAGAAGGTATTAAGGGCGCTTCTCAAGATATCGGGCTGCTTTTCAAGTGGCTGGAGCGCTGTCACTACCAAAAGTGCGTTCATTCCATTACTATCGAAGAAATCAAGAAGAACCCGAACAAAGAGACCGTCAATACATTCTTGACCAAGCTAGATAGCTACGAACAGATTGAAATCCCATCACCGATGGACGATTCCGTTGCAAAAATTTCTGCAGAAGTAGACGTAAACGAGAATGACAAGAACGATTCGTTGCTGTTGAACGAAGTTTACTCGGGTCGGGTTGATATCTTCATTACCGAAGATAAGAAAATTCATCGTAAAGCATCCCGGCTGAATGTCAGCGATAAAGTTTTTACCATTGAATCTTTCTTGGAAAAGGCCTGTGCCGAAAATCCTAGCCTTATCAACTACAAGGTTTTGAATGTCAAGCGAGTGAAATTTGGCGAACTTTCATTGAATGATCCGTTCTTTGACACCCTCAAAAATGATTACGTTGGCTTTGATAAATGGTTTTTGCGAAAATACGATGATATGGCTTATGTCACAATAAATGAAAGCAATAAACGTCTTCTTTCGTTCTTGTATTTGAAAATAGAAAATTCATCCGAAAACTATACTGATATAGAACCAGTTTTCAAGCCAAAGAAGCGATTGAAGGTGGGGACATTCAAGGTTATTAGCAATGGCTTTAGACTTGGCGAACGTTTTCTGAAAATCATTTTTGAAAATGCCATCGAAAACGATGTAGATAAGATTTATGTAACCGCTTTTAATCACGATGAGGAACAAAGAAGGCTCATTGATTTGCTCACGCAATGGGGCTTTGTTTTATGGGGCAAAAAAGGCGAAGAGCTGGTTTATGTTCGCGATATGAAACGAGAATTCAATTTGCAGGAGCCAAAACTCAGCTTCCCTTATTTTTCTAAAAACCGCCAGGCATTCATTACTGCCATTTATCCGAAATATCATACTGACTTGTTGCCCGATTCCATTTTGAAAAATGAATCTGACATGGATTATGCAGAGGGGCTAGCCCATAGAGATAGCCTTAACAAGGTTTATGTATCCCGGGCATTTGGCGAACATCCAAAGCACGGAGATTTGCTTGTGTTTTATAGAACCGGAGGTTTCTATCAGAGTGTTGTAACAACTATATGCGTTGTCGATGAAGTCAAGAATGATTTTCATTCTGTGGAGGATTTCAAAAAGTATTGCAAAAAGATTTCTGTTTTTACCGATCAGGAACTGCTTGATATGTGGAATTATAGATCAACAAAACCATTTGCGGTAAAATTTCTATATAATTATTCGTTTCCCAGAAGAATTAACATGCAAAAGTTAATAGATTTAGGCATATTGAGAGGCGTTGATGACGCTCCAAGAGGCTTCCGCCCCATTACAAAAAATGAATTGGAACTGATTTTAAAGGAAACAGAATCTGATGGACGTTTTATTGTCGATTAAGCCAGAGTTCGCTGATAAAATTTTCAATGGAACAAAAAAATATGAGTTCCGAAAGGCAATTTTCAAGCGAACTGATGTCCGTCGTGTGATTGTGTATGCTTCATCGCCGGTGCAAAGGGTTATTGGTGTGTTTCAGATAAAATCGATTTTGAACGATTCGGTGGAAAATCTTTGGAAACGTACCTCTGAATATTCAGGAATCACAAAAGATTTTTATCACCAGTATTTTGCCGGCAGAGACCAGGCGTTTGCAATTCAAGTGGGACGCATCAGCCGTTTCAAAAAAGTGAAGACTTTGCAGGATTACAACATTAATTTTGCACCGCAGTCCTATGTATACATTGAGAATATCGTGGCTTAAAAACCCGGCGGCCGGCCAGCGCTAGCTCCGAAGCCGTTCCTGTCCGCCCCGGACACTCAGCACAAAAAGTACCCCTACCTTCTGCGCAACGTTGCCATAAACCGCGTGAATCAGGTCTGGAGCGCCGACATCACCTACATCAGGCTGAAGAACAGATCTGCCTACCTGACCGCGATTATCGACTGGTATGGCAGACGGATTTTTGCGAGGAGTCCGTCCGCGAAGCGATTGGGAATCAGGGATGCCAATACACCTCGGAGCAGTTCACCGGGATATTCAACTGGGAAGGATGCCCCGCCAGGCTCAGCATGGACGGCAAGGGACGGGCCTACGACAACATCTTTGTGGAACGGTTCTGGAGGACGCTCGAATACGAGGACGTCTATCTGAAGGGCTACGGGACCGTCGCGGAGTGCTGAAAGGGACTGAGTGCGTTTATATGCAGATATAACGACGTCCGCGGACATTCCTCCCTTGACGGGAACACGCCCTCAGATATATATTTCGGAACGGTCAGGCTTGAATGAGCCGCCTAGGGAAAAATCAACCAAGAAACGAGTTTTTTCTGTTAAAAAATGTGAACCACTTTACTGATGAAATACGGAATCTGATGCTTAGCTGATTTTTAGGAGAAAAAATGTACATTCTAAACGACTCCTCTACAACTGAAATTAAGCCGACCAATTTCAAAAACCTTAAGAGCTTGAAACTGTAGGGTTGTATGAGTAAGGCCGAAAGTTATTCACCGCCCTTTTCGTTGACGGACAAGATTACGGACCTTTTGGCACAGGTCTCTGTGCTGGTGGGCGGAATCGATGTTTTGCAAGAAGGCAGCGTCGCTGTTCACCTTCGAAAAGAGAACAGAATAAGAACCATACAGTCGTCACTTTCTATTGAGAATAATACACTGACACTGGAACAGGTCACTGCAATTTTTGATGGCAAGCGGGTTGCAGGCAAAGCCCGCGAAATCAAGGAAGTTGAAAATGCTATTTCGGCTTACGATGTCATTCAAACTTTTGATCCCCTCAAACAAAAAGACCTTTTGAAGGCCCAGAGCCTAATGATGCTTGGCCTAGTGCAGGATTGCGGAAAGTTCAGAACAGGGGGCGTTGGCATTTTTAATGGTAAAAAGCTTGTGCACATGGCCCCGCCAGCAAGCTTTGTAAAAGCTCAGATAAAGAATTTGCTTGCCTGGTACAAAAAGAGCGAACTGCACCCATTGATTAAAAGCGCCGTGTTCCATTACGAGTTCGAGTTTATTCACCCCTTTGCCGATGGCAACGGCCGCATGGGGAGGATGTGGCATACCCTTTTGCTTGGCAAATGGAATCAGATGTTCTTGTGGCTGCCCGTAGAAGACCTTATCAAAAAGCATCAGAATGAATACTACAAGGCGCTCTCCCAGTCGGATTCCTGTGCCAACGCCTCTACGTTCGTAGAGTTTATGCTAGGAATTTTGCTGAAGGCTCTGCAGGAACTGAATAAGCAGAATAGGATTAATGTAAAGATTAATGTAAAGATTAATGTAAATCAGCAGAAAATACTGGACTGCATCAAGAAAAATTCTTACATAACCCAAAAAGAACTTGGCGAAGAACTTGGAATATCGGTGGTGAACATCAACAAGAACATCGCAAAACTTAAAGCCATGGGAAAGCTGAAACGCGTCGGTGCTGACAAAAATGGCTACTGGGA
>JALNVO010000214.1 GCA_023231365.1 Fibrobacteraceae bacterium
GTATTGAATACTTTTGTGAAGGATGGCGTCGTATCGTTTCCGTTAGCGATGAGCAGAACCACATCGCGGATTTGAAGTACTTGAATTTGAATGTCCTTCATAAAGCGGAGCGTTTCGGTAATGCCGGGCACGAACTCGCCTTGAAATACATAATCTTTTGGGACTCTGTTTCCTTCTTTTGGGCGGGTCACTTCTATGCGGCGCTGTCCCATCAAGGCAAAGCCTACGTTCTTGAAAGAAGAACTTTCGCGGAGTGTTATGGGATTATCGAAAACGATCACTACGCGGGAAAGGTTGCCGAGCCATTGTACGCTTTTTACATGCCCGATATCATAACCGTTCTCTGTGACGGGATCTTCGGGTTGCAGCGATCCGAGCTCGTTAAAATCGATTGTCGCTGTTGTGGAACTTTCTTGGTGAGCTTTCCACATCCCGAAAGCAATGACTGCAATTATGAGAAGCAGTGCAGCAAAGGAAATATAGCCGACGGTTTTGTCTGAAATTTTCATATTTGCAATAAAAATAAAAAATGAAAATAGGAATGTATATCTTAATCGGGTATTCTTTCTTCCTTATCGATGGTTTTTATGAATCCAAGTCTTTTTAGATGTGCAATTGTCTTTTTTGGGGAGTAGTAGAAATCAAACTGTGTCATTTTCGAGAATTTTCTTTCGTTTCCTGAAACTATAAAATTTCAAACCTTTCCTTAAAGCGGATGCAAAGCTGTGGCTCGATCAGGGACCAGTTCGCAAGAGGCTTCGGTCCGAATTGAACACTCCCTTATTCTTTGTAATCTTGCGAATTTGCCTGTGGCAACCCTGAAAATGCAGTCGAATTAGAATGGAGAGGCGGGCCTTTTCTTTTTCAGAAACGGCAATGGGGTTGGTGCTGATCTTCTGTCCCGGTTTAAAGGAAATATTCATTTATACGAAATCAAAAGAGGCAAGGCGCTAAACGAGGACTATGCGGAAGATATGGTGAAGTTCAAGGATAAATATGCAGAATTCTTGGCCGACGGCCACGGCACTGTCATTTACAGCGGAGTAAACGCCGATTCGTTCCAAAGAGCCCGTTACCCGAATTTCAAAGGGATTCAGAATCTTTTCAAATCGGGCGGGGCTCCTTTTCGGCTGAATTTTTCTGTGTCTTCACGCTGCTAGGAACGTATGGACTCATTTTATCCAGTCGATTGGTCCCTGTGCTTCGGCAGGCTCAGAAACCGGTCGAAGAGTCGAACCACCGAAGGCCCGAAGACGGTCACTGCGAGCGGAGCAAAGCCTCCGTCTTGCCCGTTCCTTTTTAATACATTTTTGCACAAACGTTGTTTGGAGTATGGTATGAAATTCGGTATTCAAAAGATGGCATTGTCGTTCGTTTGCACGGCAGCTTTAATATTCACGGCTTGCGATAGCGATTCATCGAGCGCAAACAATGTGCTGTCATCGGGCGACGAAGAAATCAGCTCATCATCGAACGAGACAGGCAGCAATTCCGGCAAAGCGAATTGGGCTTACCTCAACCAGGATGTTTTCTATGGTGAGTTTACGGACGATCGCGATGGCCAAGTCTATAAAACGACAGCAATCGGCTTTCAGAACTGGATGGCGGAGAATTTGAATTATGCGGACAGCCTCACTACGCCGAGTTTAAAAGGTAGGAGCTGGTGCTATGAAAACAGCGCGGACAGTTGCGCTAAATACGGACGTCTCTATACGTGGGCTGCGGTGATCGACTCGGTGTCGCTCTACAACGACAATAACCTCGATTGCGGCTACGGCAAGGCCTGTACCATGCCGGATACGGTCTATGGAATTTGCCCAGAGGGTTGGCACTTGCCGACGCGGGCGGAATGGTATGCTTTGTATAATTTCGTTGATTATGAACAGAATATTGGTGTCGGTATGGCTCTCAAAGCGAAGTCCGGCTGGACGAGCTATAGTGTAGCGCCCACGGGTAAGGACGCTTACGGGTTTTCGGCGCTTCCCGCAGGTTTTCGTCAGAACGATGGAATGTTATACTTTGTATGTAGTGCTACGGTCTTTTTAAGTTCTTCGGAGTATGATTCGAGTGACGTTTACATTCGTTTTTTGGACTCCTATAATGAGAACTTCAACAATGCTTGGGACCACAAAAATTTTGCCTACTCGGTTCGTTGTCTTCAAAATTAGTATCTCCATTTCGTATAAATTTACGGGAAACGAGGCGTCTACTTCCCGTTTTTGCTGTTTGATTCGGCTGCTTTGATATTGCACAGGGATCGAAATACTTTGGCTTGAGAGGTTGCTGTGCTTGTCGAAGCATAGTTGCCGGTTTTCCGTTCCATCGTCCTGAATTTTGCGGTGATTGGAATTACCGCGAGGAGGATCGAGAAAAGAATCTCGCAAGAAAGATGATTTGCCTAAGTTTATCTTATATTTCTAGTAATGAACGCATCGAAAAGGGATCCCTTGCGCGACGTGGGCGGAAGCATCCGCAAACTTTTTGCCCGGAATTTTAGGCACTTGTAGGCTAAGGCTAGCAACATATTTTTGAGGATGGAAAACCTGCAGGGATTTCCTTCTGTGGGTAAAATTTTATTTTGTAATAAATGATAGACCGTTGTCAGTTGTCTAAAATCGGGGCATTCCAATTGAATGTTGGTATTGTCCTTGGCGAGAATCTTTATCCGCAGCGCAAGTCCTGAAAAATAAAGCGCTATTGACGGATTTGATGCCCTTTGCTAGTTTGTGGGCTTATGAGGATGAATGCTTTTGTTTTGTGGGGATTATTCTCTTTGCTGCTTTGCTCGTGTGCAACAACGCGGGCTACGTCAACGCTTGCCACAGATGCTGTCGTGGCAAAAAAGATACACTCCAGCAGAGATAAAATCGTGGAATTGTCTCTCGATTTTGCAGGCAACAACAAACCGACTGTTTCAAGCACCGCTGATGGCGATGAATCTTTCAATGATGATGCTTTTGCATTGAACTTTCTCGCTGTTTCTTTTTCTCCTTGGGGCTATTGTTGGAAAAATGGTGGAATTTTTACTTCGGCAAATATTGTCCCTTTTGCGTGGAGTGCAGGGCTGTCAGCGTCTGCGGTCCAGTGGTTGGGATCTTTTTATGGCGGAGCTGCATACGAAGTAAATTTTGGAATGTATTCGGGGGAGCGCTATGTTTCAGATAGTGAGAAGGTGGCGGTACATTCTTCCGAATTTTATGGGCTTTTCAATTTTTCAGCGGGCGTTCTTTTACCTGGAGATATGTTCCTCCTTTCTCTCGGCGTGCGCGAGGTCCATATTGCGGCACCAGATAGAGAGCAATTGCTTGATCTGGATCTTGGCGGTGCGCATTATTATGATGTTGGCTTTTCCTATACGGACGTTGTTCCTTATGTCGGCGCATTGTGGAATTCTCCGGGTGGTTTTACGGGCTTAGGCATAGAAGTGGGTAATTGGGGAACTCGCGATTCTTTTTATTTCCGGTTCTCTGTGCTGTTCTGGCTTGAGTAGAACCCGCTCTCTGCTTGGGAATGTTTCTATATTAAATGCGCATTTCTTCAAAGGATAGTTCAAAATGGCTAAAAGCACGAATAAGAAATCCAATAAGGTCGTCCTCGCTTATAGCGGTGGACTTGATACTTCCGTCATCATTCCTTGGCTCAAGGAAACCTACGGTTGCGAAGTCATCGCATTTGCCGCCGATTTAGGCCAAGGCGATTGCGACCCGGTCGCTCTCAAGAAGAAGGCTATCGCCACCGGTGCTTCCAAGTGCTATGTGATGGATCTCCGAAAGGAATTCCTCGAGGATTACGTTTGGCCCACAGTCCGCGCTGGTGCAAAATATGAAGGTACCTATCTCCTCGGAACTTCCTTCGCCCGCCCCCTCATTGCCAAGTATCAGATGCTCATCGCCCAGAAGGAAAATGCCTATGCTGTTTCCCACGGCGCTACCGGAAAGGGCAATGACCAGGTGCGTTTCGAACTCACTTATGCTGCAATCGATCCGTCTATCAAGGTCATTGCACCGTGGAAGGATCCCAAGTGGCAGTTCCACAGCCGCGAAGATCTCATCGACTATGCGACTTCCCACAAGATTCCGATAACGATCACCAAAAAGAAAATTTACTCCGAAGACGGCAACCTCTGGCATCTTTCCCATGAAGGTGGAATTCTTGAAGAGCCGGCCAAGGAACACCAGTACGATATGCTCAAGCTTTCGAACACGTATGAGAAGGCTCCGAACAAGGCCGCTCACGTGACGATTTCTTTTGACAAGGGAACTCCAGTTGCTATCGATGGCAAGAAAATGGATGCGGTTTCCCTTCTTGAAAAATTGAACAAGATCGGCGGTGAAAATGCTTGTGGCTTGCTTGACATCGTTGAAGACCGCCTTGTCGGTTTAAAGAGCCGCGGTGTGTATGAGACTCCGGGTGGCACCCTTCTTTACAAGGCTCACGAATGCTTGGAACAGCTCGTGCTTGACAAAGAAACCATGTTTGAAAAGCAGAAGCTTTCTATGGTATATGCGAACCTCGTCTATAATGGCGAATGGTTCACTCCGGTCCGCCAGGCTATTGATGCCTTTGTAAACGAAACTCAAAAGGTCGTCACCGGTGAAGTGACCCTCAAGCTTTACAAGGGGAACATCATTCCTGCAGGTATCAAGAGTCCGTTTAGCCTCTATGATATGGATCTCGGCGGATTCTCTGATGTGGATATGTACGATCAGAAGGATGCTACAGGATTTATCCGTTGCTTTGGCCTTCCGCTTAAGACGCGCGCCCTTCTTCTCGGTAAGAAGACGAATGTTGATTTTGGATCCACAAAGATCATTAACGAATAATTAGGAATAAATAGTATTAAAAAGCCCTCGAATTCTTCGGGGGCTTTTTTGTATGTATTCAAAACCACCGGCTAGGCCGGTGGTCCCGTTTAGCCTTTTGGCGTTCCATCCTCGGCATATAAGAAATCCCTTGGCTACATTTGAAACGCGGTCAGCCAAC
>JALNVO010000215.1 GCA_023231365.1 Fibrobacteraceae bacterium
ACTTCAAAAATAATCGTTATGTGTTATGGCTATGCATAACGATAGCAGAAAAATATACAAGTGGGATGTAATCGAGTGTTCCGCGGAACCCAGTCGCCGTCTTTGCGTAGGGTTCATTGAAAAGCAAAAATTCATCTAGGAGCGACTAGAAGCTTTCATTCCTGCATCGTTAGGCGACTCGGGAATGTAGGCTACAAGGGATTGCTCCTATCTATATCGCTCCCACAAAACAATCGCAACATCATGAAAAGCCGAGACAATTGAACTATAAAACGGAACTTCCTCATAATGGTTCACAAATATCTTACGCGTACTGTATTTCATTTTAGGCCTCTCTAAAAATTTATTTACAGCGCAAATAATTACGACGCGACGCTCTGCTGAACTAAAGCCCTGTTGCCGAACCTTAAAAAAGGCAAAGCCATTCTTTTCCGTATATTCTTCATACAGTTGAAATTCTTGAGAAAAAACGGAACCTTTTTTTTGGGTCGAAACCGAAGGAATCCAAAAGAATCCGCTTGTCCACCGATAAAATCATCATCACGGCATTTCTAAACCTCATACAGTTGTGGTCCACAGGCCGTCGGGTTTGTCTCCTTCATAAAATCATCAGCAAACTAACTTAGTATATTGGCGCTATGACTTCTGGTTATGTACATTCCTTTGAAACCGGTGCAGCGAGCGATGGCCCGGGCGTGCGCTTTGCACTATTCGTCACAGGTTGCCCTTTCCGTTGCCTGTATTGCCATAATCCCGACACTTGGGAACTCGAACGCGGGCAAAAAAAGACAAGCGACGAGGTCCTCGCCGAAATCGGCAAATACGCTTCCTTTTTGAGAATGGCAGGAGGCCTCACCATTACAGGAGGAGAACCTCTGGTACAATCCGCATTCGTCGGTGAAATTTTCAAGCGGGCGAAAAGCGAGCTCAAACTGCATACAGCACTTGATACAAACGGATTCTTGGGAAATATTCTGCCCGATTCCTGGTTCGATTCCGTGGATTTGGTCCTCCTTGACATCAAGCAAATCAACCCGCAAAAACATCTAGAATTAGTAGGTAGGCCATTAGAACCCGTGCTGGAATTTGCCAAAAGATTGAACGCAATGAAAAAGCCCGTATGGATTCGCCATGTACTTGTGCCGGGCTATACGGATAATGAAAAAGACCTGACGGGACTCGCCGAATTTCTTTCCACGCTACAGAACATAGAACGCGTAGAAGTCCTCCCATTCCACAATATGGCATTCCATAAATGGGAAGAATTGAAAATTCCATACAAATTCAAGGATATGCGTCCGCCTTCAAATGAAGCTCTTACAATGGCCCGCAAAATTCTGCACGCAACATATTGAGTTTTACTCAATATCCCGCAAGCGGACGCCTCCAATCGCAATATCATCCAACCACAAATCTACAGGTCCCTTAGCATAGAAAGCCGTGGCCTTGCAATGCGTTTTTACCTCATCCCAAGAATGGGAAGCATCCAGAGAATCACCCGCAACGATGCGGAATTCATCCATTCCTATCGCAAAATCTTGCCACAGAGAATCTAGATGAATATCCATTTCAAACACGGCATTCTGCAATAAATCCTCTGCACGGCAGATCATCTGCACACCTAAAGTCCCGGAGCCTTTTGCACTAAAATAGAGCGAGTCTGCATAAGAAAGATCTTTAAAAATGAAATTTACATCAGGATATGCAATTGGAAGCCCCCAGTCAAAATCGACCATTGCTTTGGAGTTTTCTACAGAATCTTGTGGAATGAGCAAAACGTGCAAAGAACGCCTATGAGACGAATCCGAAAGCACCCTTTTACGAGACAAATCGGAAAATTCACGAATAACGGAATCCTCATTAAATGCCGCCCACCAGCGGCTTCCAGCATTAAACCTGTGCAAAAGGGTAAACGGAGAATTTTCTTCAAAAATTTCAACAAGTAATCAATGTAGATCTTTACCAAGAGGTCGCCAAAAACCTTCATATTTGACAACAACATCCCAGCAGCCCAAATTCGAAGGAATATTTAATTTTCACGCACCGTTGTCATCACTTTGCGAAATAACGTCCGTCCCATAAACAGCCACCAGCAAATTTGGCAACGTTTTTCCACACTGCATTTCAGGGTTCCCGACGGTCAATTTTACAAACGAATCGGCCTCTGCGCAAGAAATGTTACCCCAAAACTTTTCCAAAGCCCCAGATTTCACATTTAATGCCACATGCAAGCAAAAACCGGGTTCAATTGATAAGCGCCCTCTTTTATCTGCAATTGCCATGGTATCTATCAAAACCGATTTTCCATCTTCCAAAAAAGAAGCCCAATGCAACCACTCAATAAAATTTACTCGCGCATATTTCAAAAAATGACCGTCCGCACCTACAACTTGAACAGAAATATTCTTTGCTTGCACAACATTTTCGTGCTCACTTGACCCTCCTGAGAGATTTTCTGTTTCACACCCTGAAAAAAACAAGGAAAGAAAAAAACAGTCCCAACACACACACTTCATTCAGTCTCACCTCTTCTTTAAAAAATGATCTTTAGGAACTACACCCAGAGGAAACATTTGCATACAAAATTGCATAACAGTATCGCTATGAGAGTCCCCATGCACCAATTGCAGAACCTTATTTTTAAACGCTTTCGTTTCCGCAAGAATCTCTTCGTAGCATTCTTTAGAAACACCAATTGTCAGACTAGAAACAAAGCGCTTGTTTTTGTCAAATTTAAAGAGCGATTCTCCTGCCAATCGAAGCATTTCACGATGATATGCAAGCAAGACAGATCTGTCTAATGGAGTTCCGCTCCGCAACGCCTTTGGGACCTGTTTCCACGACCCATCCTGATTCTCGCGGATGAGCCCCAAACGCACTAGCACAGAAACTGCATAGCGCGCTTCATTCTCACTAATCGGCGGATTAAGGGAATCGGCCAAAAGCCGGAAATCATCCCTAAAAGGATAAAGTGAAATCAATTCCCGAATTGCAGGTATATACCAATAGCCATAAAAAGTCTGGATACCACGCATCAATTTAAGCGATTTAATATCTCCCGTCATCGCATGAAGAGCTAAATAGTGTTCTTGTTTTTCAATAGACGACGTTACTTGATTGAAAAGTACAAGATGATGCCAAAAAGAATGCTCCGAGCCGTGCAAATCCAAAGCGGTTCCCACGGCATCTATCGACTCCAAACCCAAATTTCGCTTCCCTTCTGCCACCAGTTTTAAAAAAACTGGACTCGTAAATCCGGCCCGATGTGAAAGCAACCGCCAAGAAAATCCCTTATGTTTTTGCTTGTGAAACAAATAATATTGAAGGATATACGCCCTATAATCCAAAAAATTAAAAATAGACTCCATTATAAGCGGAAAATTAACTCCACAATTACAAAAAAAAGTCCAACGTAAAAAAAGTGTATCCTAACAGGATACAAAAAAATCATTACAAATGAAAAAGTTTCGATCCAAAGCTCTTAATTTGTTAATATCACGCAAATAAGACTTTCTGAATTTTGACAATCACATCATTTCTAATTTGCGAATTTGGCGCATCGCCAAAATCATAACTCTGCCGAATCCAAGATCCTTTATCAGTCAGTACACCACCCCACGCGATTTCATTTTGTGAGCACAAAGTTCTGCTGAGCAAAGCCAAATGGCGGATCCGTTCCCGCGTAAAAAAGATGCGTCCATCACGGGCAACAATAAAAGTGACAACAGAAGAATTCCCCTCAGAAACCGGGATTTCTTCAACTCTATCATCTGATTCAAAATTTCCGAACCATTCCATATTTAAAAAATTACCTTATATTACCTTATCTATCTCTTTGGAGCAATCAAAAAAAAGCTCCTCGATTCGCATCGAGGAGACTTAAAAAGTGGCGGATCGAACCCCGAACTTACCAGGAGGGGAGCAATGATAGAGTTGTTAGAGGATTTACCTTTCCGCCGATCTCTATATTATTAATATAGCTAAACATCTCGCTCTGGAACTTTAATTATTTCTTACTTTTGCGCGTTGTCGCTTCTTCGCGGAATTCAATGTGGCAATGCGGCACGAAACGGAATCCTCCGCGACGATGCCTGTCAAGTCCCATCACATCCGTCACTTTTCCCAAATGATCTACAACGCGATTCAGACGGCTTTCAAAGTTGGGATTCACTGGATCAATACAAATTTCAGGATCCCGCTTAAATTCGCGGTTTTCGAATTCTTCACGGCCTGTCTTCGTATATTCACGAAGTACATTGCGAAGAATGCGGGCCGGAACGTTGCGCATCAAATGCTTGCCGTTGACAGAAATAGAATCATCGGCCTCATAGTAAACAACTTCCGCTACGTGGTTCAGCTTGTGAAGCAACGCTTCATGAGCCTTCTGTACCGGAGTCCAAACAGAAAATTCATCCTTTACCAAAGTGCTGATAAGCTTGGCAAAAGGATCCCTTACCTTAGCATTAGCAGCATAGATAAATTCAGAGACGGATACCGGAGCCCCATAATAGCCCCCCTTCTTGAGGAGGAGGCAACCCGTAACAGAATCCATCACATCCGTATCAACGCGGATGCAAGATTTATCCGCCAAGTCAGAAAGTCCAAGATCCACATCGATGGAAGCCAAACATTCCCCAAACGTTGTGCGCTTGCCCACAGCAATGCCACTCACAAAGAATGTCTCGTTTTCAAAACCGCCTAACAGACGGCCAAACAAGGCTTCTTCTACGGTGAACTGAAAAGAGTGTGAAACAGCGGATTCAAAAGCAGGCAAATCCAAATAAAGCGGACCGGATTGAATAGATTTGAGGATCCACCGGGAATCCATCGGAGAAAGACGACGCCCCTCAAGTCCCTTATTGATGAGAAAGTCACGGCGTTCACTGCCATCTTTGCAGCCACAGACAAAACGCGAATCTCCCACAAAGAATTTGCGTTTTTCAATCAGCT
>JALNVO010000216.1 GCA_023231365.1 Fibrobacteraceae bacterium
CGCGGGATACGGATAAGGGGATGTGGCTATACTCTCTTTCCTATACGCATCCCTTCAACGTAAGCTTTACCGGTGAAAACGAGTTCAACGATTCTTATTTTAAAGATTATAAAACAGAAGGCGATGACCGCTTCGATTATTATTTCAAGGGCTATGGAGAAAACGATTTGGGTGCTTATACACCGCCTAGTGCTACGGCGGGTATTACCTACGCATACCGCGGACAGGAAAACTTTGTACATTCCTTTGGAGTGAATTTTTCTGTTCCGTTCGGCGTCGCTTGGATTTCTTCGGAAAAAGTAGGGACTTATGACCCTCGCCCGGATCCGGATCACAAGGCGTGGTCGATGGCTTTTGTTTATGGACTTGAATTTTCGCGTTCGGATTATCCTATTTTCCTCGCGTTCTCGCTTCCTTTGCATGATAAGGCGAATGCAGCGAATCCCGATAATGAATACGATCCGACGCCGATGGAAGAATGGAATTTGCCGGATTTTGATGCGTTTCTACAAGAATGGACGCTTGCTATTGGCATCAAGGCTAGCTTCCTCTAATTATCAGGAGAAAAAATGAAGAAGTTTTTTGCATTTTCAGCCGCTTTCTTTGTCAGCCTTTTCTTTGCTGCTTGCGATAGCAGTACTTCCTCTTCGGATCCGGAGAGTTCTTCGTCGAGTATTTCTGCAGAAGATTGCACTCTCACGGAAGAAGGTGTCAAAGTACTCCGCCCGGCGGGTGGCGAAGTGTTTTCCATTGGCGATTCCATTGAAATCACCTTTGTCGCCAATTATAAGAATGCCGGTGGTTTCCACGTTCTTTTCAAGGCGGATTCATCGGCCGAGGGTGTGGATCTCTTTTCGGGCTCTATTGGGGATGACGCTCCTGATGGAACGAGCTGCACCACGGTTAAAGCCCTGCTTTCTTCCGATGCCGCAACTGCATCAGAGAACGCTTTTGTGAGAGTCTCTGCCTACAATGCGGGTAGGATCCGCGGCGATTCCAAGGCTTTCACCGTAAAGGAATAATGTGCTCCGGAGTTCTTATCCGCAATCGGATCCGCGCATAAAAATTGCGCTGGTCGGGGCTGGCGGGTTCATCGGTTCCCATCTTTTAGAAGCCTTGCTTGAACGGACGGCATGGCAGATTTGCGCCGTAGATTTGGATTTTTCCCGCGTAGAAGAGTTCCGCAAGAATTCTCGCTGTGAATTTGTACAAAGCGATATTTCTGAATCCGCAACTATTTGTAAAGTTGTGGAATGCCCGATTGTAGTGAATCTCGCGGCCATTTGCATCCCGAGCCGTTATATGAACGAGGCCGGTACAGTGATTGAGAGCAATTTTACAAAGCCCGCTCTTTTGGCGGATGCTTGTGCAAAAGCGGGAGCTTGGCTCATCTATTTTTCGACGTCCGAAGTTTATGGGAAGACCTCTGCGGATGCGCTTCCTCTTTTGGAAGACGGATCTCCTCTGATTCAAGGCCCGGTGCAGGCTTCCCGCTGGTCCTATTCCGTAGCGAAGCAGCTTTCCGAGCGTTACATAGCTTCCCTTGAAAATTTAACGTGGACGGTGCTTCGTCCTTTCAATTTTATCGGCCCCCGTATGGATTTTATGCCCGGAATTGATGGCGATGGCATTCCCCGGGTGCTCGCTAATTTTTCGAGCGCTCTTGTTTTGGGAACGGCGATGACGCTTGTGAATGGAGGCTCTGCTAGGCGCACGTTTACGAGCGTGCACGATGCCGTTGATTTTATCTTTGCCCTCTTTGAACATCCGGAAGCCTCTGCAAAGCAGGCGTTCAATATTGGCAATGTGAAAAATGAGACGAGCATTTTGGGACTTTCGCAACAAATGCAGAAAATTTACTCACAAATTAAAAATGTGCCTATAGAAAGTTTACCTAAGCCCAGGAATCTTTCGGGGGTGGAATACTACGGTGAAGGTTATGAAGATTCCCTCCGGCGGATTCCTTCTATGGAAAAGGCTCGTCGCCTCTTGGATTTTGAAGCAAAAATATCTTTAGAAAATGCCCTCCGGGAATCGCTAGAATGGTTTTCGGCTCATTATGGAAAACTTCTCAAAAAATGATTCGCGATACTTTTATTTTTGTCCCTGCGTATAATGTGGAAAAAGAAATTTTGGGGCTCTTGGAATCCATTCCCGGAGAAGTCCTTCTGCGGACAGTGAATGTGCTGATTATCGATGATGGTTCATCGGATATGACGCCGGAATATGCGTCGCGCTTTGCCCGCGCTGAAGTCCGGGCTCCGGTGAGGGTGGAATCCTTCAAAACCAATTCCGGGTATGGTACTGTCGTCAAATATGCCCTAGAAAAAGCAAAGGCGAGTGGAGCCCGCTTTGCCGTGTGCTTGCATGGAGATGCTCAATATCCGGCAGCCTATATTTCCTCTTGTCTCTCCTTGCTCGAAAAGGAGAACGCGGCGATTGTCCAAGGATCTCGCCTTGCGGAAGCGGGGAACGCCCGGAAAGGGAAAATGCCTCTTTATAAAATTGCAGGAGGCAAGTTCCTTTCATTTATAGAAAATTTGAGTTTTAAGTATAAATTAACAGATAGGCATAGCGGCTTCTTGTGCTATTCCGCAGATTTTTTGAAACAGGTTGACCTTTCCAAGCTCAGCAAGTCCTTTGATATAGACTTGGAATTATTGGCTTTGGCCGATGCGGGAGGTTTTAAGCTTCGGGAACTTCCCATTCCCACGCGCTATGCAGGGGAAAAATCAAATCTGAAAGTGATTCCATACGGATTCCGCGTCTTGAAGATCGCATTCCTTCGATTAGTTGGTCATTATGGTTGATATTTTAATTACAGGTGGAGCTGGTGTTGTGGGGCGTTCGCTTTGTGCGGAATTCGCAAAATCCGGACTTTCCGTGCGCGTGCTGACTCTTCCCGGAGACCCGAATGCTTTCAAGCTCCCGAAATCGGTAGAAGTCTTTTATGGTGACGTGACGAAGCCCGGGAGTTTGTCAAAAGCTTTTGAAGACGTACACACGGTGTGTCATCTGGCGGCGGTAATTCTCGCTAAGGATCGCTCCTCTTTTGAAAAAATCAATTATCAAGGCACGGCGAATGTGATCGATGCTTGCAAAAATACTGGCGTTAAACGTTTGCTCTATGTGTCGAGTATTTCTGTAACATATCCTGTTTTAACTGATTATGGACAAAGTAAATTAAAGGGAGAAGCTCTTGTAAAAAACTCGGGAATTCCGTTTTCGATCGTGCGCCCTACTTTGGTTGTGGAGAAAACGGGTGGTGCGGAATATATGCTTTTAGTGAATTATTTAAAGAGAACTCCTTTTGTGTTTTTGCCGGGAGGGGGAACTTGCTTAAAACGCCCGGTGAAAACGTCTGATTTAGTAAAGGGAATCGCCCTTGCTGCTACATCGGAAAAGGCATTAGGCAATACATACGCGCTTGCGGGCTCAAGAGTTCTTTCCCTTGCAGAGATGTCTCGATTGACTCTCCTCCGCATGGGCAAAGAAAAACAAATTTTGAATATCCCTCTTTGGTTTTGTTCTTTTGCTTCGACTTTGAAGCAAATATTTATTCCTGGCAGTGTCTCTGCAAAGCAGGCTCTTGCTGGATTCCGTTATGATGCGTCACCGGAAATTGTAGATGCCGCCAAAGATTTGGGCTATTTGCCGGGAACGCCGTTTGATGTGCGGAATGATTAAAATTTTTGCTCCGCTTTTATTTTGAATAACGTAAATTTAGAGAAACTAAAGAGGTTCGCAATGTCTTTGAAAAAAAATTCCTTTGCACTTTTGGCTTCTTCCCTTGCGCTAGTGATTTCTGCTTGTAGCAGTGGATCTTCTAGTAGCGCTGACAGGGAATCCGACTCTTCTTCTTCAGGGGAAACCTCGTCTTCATCTTCTTCTGCAATTGTGAGTTCTAGCAGTGCCTGTAATTCTTGTGTCACGACGTCGGATTTGATGACCAATATGAATTTGGGAAAAAGGTTCGGAACGGTTCTCTGGCTCACGGCGGGTACAAACGGACTTTATTCGCTTTGGTTCGTGGATACGGCGAGTACAGAAACTTCGTATGGCACGGCGGTGACTTATTCCGATTTTGCGGATGGAACGCTTTCATTCACCTCTTCAGACGGTCTTGTCTATGCATCCAATCTCGCTGTGGGTGATTCCATCAAGGCTTTTATTGCGAGTGGCTTAAAACTCTCTTTCTCACGAGCATCTGACAGTTCTCTGATGGTTTCTATCAATGGGGCAACGCCTGTGGCTGTTGGAAGGGCTACCCGCGAGGTGAATGCGGATTATTTGGCCAAGGCTTCAAAAATCGAAGGAACGATATTAGAATGGACTTCAGGCGATTCTGTGTCTACCTACCGTTTTTACAAGAATGGCGAATATGTGCGCACAGGAACGATCAAGAGCGACCTTTGGGAAGCTGGCTATTATGACGTGCACCGCCAACACTTGCTCTGCCTTCCTGTGTTTTACAAAACAGATGGAACGGTTGCAAACCTTAATTCTTTCACGGCAAAAATCGTTTCGGGCGGTTATGAATTTGACGACAGCCGCACTTATGTCACTTCTTCTTTGACTGCGAATTATCCGGATGTAGATTTTTTGACCGCCGCTGCTTCTTGGAAAGCCAAGAGCAATGATTCTCTCCAATGGACTCTTGTCTTTTCTTCAAATTCCTTAACGGTTTCTGCTAAGACAGGCCTTACGGACAATACCCTCAAAGAGAAGCGCACGGCTTCTTGGGATGTTTTTGGCGATTATCTAGTTATTCAGACGGTTTCTTGTTCTGTGGTAGATACTAAAACGATGACCTGTCCGCAACAGGAAATAGGTCTGCTTTCTGATGTAGAAGATTTCTCTTTCACGTTCACCAACTCGGATACAACGGCCGAGTATGCTTTGCCTGCATCTTGGAGTGTGGCAGAAGTAGAATAAATTAATCGACCGA
>JALNVO010000217.1 GCA_023231365.1 Fibrobacteraceae bacterium
ACGGTGTGGCCATCTTCTTGGAGTTCCGATACGGCTCTTGTGCCTTTGCGCGTTGTTTGCGAAAATGATACATCGGATGAAGATTCGCTGGTATATTGTCTTTCCGCGAACTGGGAAAATGATTCGACGGCTTTGAGCGATAGCATTTACCTGCATTTGGATACGACTTGGTACGATTCTTATTTCTATGTGGAAAAGATTCCGAAATGCGCAAGCTACGATCACGGCTCCCTTTCGGGAGGAGTATCGGTGGGGCGCTATTTTACGACGTATCATACGATTTTTGTACCGGGAAGTATGGATTCATCTTGTGGACCCTCTGGGCTCAGCAATTGGCTGATATATGATTTGGACGCCAAAAAGGAAGTTTTGGATTCCGCTCTTGCGGCGGATATCCGCAATATGTGGATGAAAGCTTCTCTTGGCACCGAGGAAGAAAAATGAAAGAACAGATAAATGAAAATTTGCCCCTTTTGATTACGATGGGCGATCCGAATGGCGTGGGCCCTGAAATTTCCATCAAAGCTTATATGCGTCATGCAAGTAAAATTGATGTGCCCGTGGGAATTGTCGGCGATGTTGCGGTGCTTGAAAAGGCGGCGAAACTATTGAAGATCAAGAAAAAGCTCATAACGGCATCTTCTCCCGAAGAAGTTGCAGAGATTCAAAAGAAGGGAATACCCGTTTTGGATGGCGGGGTCAAATTTGAGGCGAAAGTAGAACCGGGCAAGATCACTAAAGAAGCTGGCCGCGCGAGCATTGGCTGGGTGCGTATAGCAACGGCTCTTTGCCTATTGAACCGAGCAAAGGCTATAGTGACGGCTCCTCTTTGCAAGGAGGCTGTAGAAAAAACAGTTCCCGGATTCCAAGGACATACGGAATTTATCGGTGAAATGTGCGGTGATCCGCATCCGGTACTTTGCTTGGTGCATGGCAACTGGGTAGTGGCGCACGTGAGTACTCATGTTTCGCTCCGTGATGCCTGTGACTTGGTAAAGCAGGAACGCATTCTGAAGGTGGCGAATTTACTGAATGATTTCATCAAGAAGTACCGCGGAATTAAAACGCCTAAGATTGGCGTAGCGGGTCTCAATCCGCATGCGGGCGAAGGCGGTCTCTTTGGTGAAGAAGAGATCAATGAAATCGTTCCGTCGGTAAAGATACTGCGCAAGAAGAAAATCAATGCCTTTGGACCTCTTCCGGGTGATGTTGTGTTTCCACAGCTTCGCGCCGGTATTTTCGATGGCGTTGTCGCTATGTATCATGACCAGGGACATGTGGTGACGAAAACGCTTTTATTCAATTTGGGCATGAAGCGTAAAACATGTGGAGTGAATACGACTTTAGGGCTCCCTGTTGTCCGCACCAGTGTTGACCATGGAACGGGTTTTGACATTGCGTGGAAGGGGATTGCAGATGAACATTCCCTGATTGACGCTCTAGATTTGGCTTATCGTTTAAAGCGGAGCGCAAAATGATCGAATATTCTTTTGCCTCAGAAATCGCTGAAACAGACCAAGAAACTATTGTGAAGTCGAAGCTTTTCCAGAGCTGGCTTGAACGCACGAAAGAAAAATTCATTATTTCCAAGATCCATTTTTCTTCGGTGGATTACCGCTTCAAGGACAAAAGCCCGCTGTTCATTAAAATAGAAGCGACTGCAACTCTTCCCGACGGGAAGCCGGTACACGGAATTGTGCTCATCCGCGGAAATGCAGTCGGCGTCCTTGTTGTGCTCCGTTGCAAAGGCAAACCCTACCTTCTTCTAGTGCGCCAGCCGCGCTTTGCGATTTCAGAGCAAGAATCGCTGGAAATTCCTGCGGGAATTCTCGACTGGTCCTTGGATTATCGGAAGGTAGCGCTTTCGGAGCTCAAGGAAGAAGCGCTGATAGACGCGGACGATTCCGAGCTCATTGATATCACGGGTCTTTATATTGGAAAGGACAAAGCTGGTTTTGCCGGGAGCTGCGGGCTTTTGGACGAAAAGATCCGCTTTTATGCCATTGAGCGTACCGTAACTCCTGAACAGCTGAAAAAAATGGATGGCCGAAAGCAGGAATACACCGACGAAAATGAATGGATCAAGACAGTCGTACTCCCTTATGAAGAAGCTGGGCACTTATTTGTCGATTGCAAGAATTTGGTAGCGATGTATTTGTACGAGGACTATCTCAAATCGCAGGGCAGGCACTTGTAAGAGCAAAATGTCCTGAATCCGTTTCCACTTCCGCCCGTGCATAGTTTAAGCTTGAAAGATCAATGCTTATGCGGGCTTCCCACGGAGAAATTTTTTCAAAAGAAGCTGACAATCCGGCTTCTTTTTTTTCATACTTCTTTTGTGCGTACATTTTTAGTTTTTTTATTTTTCCGAAGTCCGAGGAACTCTTTGCCGTAAAACAGACACTTTTCCCGGTTTTATTCCACCAAAGGGCGGGGCCGTCTGTAATGTATAGGTTGTTTTGGCGGAAGGCTTGAATGGGATCGTTTCCATAAACAACGGTGCGGACGTTTCCGAATATATGGGCTCGCGAGCGTTTGAGCGCAAAGAGCGGAATTTTGACTCCGGTGTATTCGTTCAAATCTCCGTGGGCATCGTTTCCGCCCAAGGGCAGAATAAAATTTTCCCTTTCCAATTCTGAGATCCAGAAATTGCGCCCGCTTTCAAAGTCTGCATCCCGGGTACCGTTCCAAAATTCTAGTCCGGCGATAGGATTTGCCGAATTTATGCAAAGATCACTGTGCTTCCAATTTCCGCGGCGGAAGATGAATCTCTCTATTCTGCTCATTGCTTCTTTGGGATGCGCGGCAAAGCAGGGAAGATCTGTTTGCGAAAGAATCTGAGTGATGGAATGTGTGGGCTTGTTGTCCAGCCATTTGCGCCCGCAATCGCCTTCGCCTGCGACGTAAAAAGCATTTCCGGGAAACAGTAAGTGTACGTTTCTTCCCTCGGAATTTCCTGCGGAAATTTCTTCTCCGGCAATGATCTTTGGTGTAGCGGGAAGCTCCGCTATTTCTTCCCGGAGAGCCTGATAGCGCGCATTTGCATCGGTGCGTTTCATATAATCGTCTTTGCCGAAGGCGAAATCGTAGGAGTGATCGGTGCAAAATACAAAGTCGAGCCCGACGGCCTTCGCTGTTCCTTGCAGTACTTTCGGCGATGCTCCGAATTCTACGGGGTCTGCGGAAAAATAGGTGTGCGCGTGTGTTTCACCTGCAATATATCCCTCCGGCTTTGGAGGCGCTTCTTTGAGAACTTTTATGCGAAGAGGCGCTTTTTGTAATCCTTTCAGATTGAAACGTCTAATCGTTTTTTGCTTGCCGCGAATATTGAGGTTGAGTTCTGCGAAAATTTCGTAATCGCCTGCGGGAAAGTTTCCGAGATCAAAATCCAAGAAAGTAAATGGGGTGTCGATTGTTTTGCCGATGTCGCGGGATATGGTCTCCCGTTTTCCTTGGCATATGAGTGTTGCTGTTAACGATTTCGCATAGATGGGGAAGAGATGGGCATCGCGAAAGATTGCATAAATTTTGAGGGGTTCTCCGGGAATGATTTGGAACGGAGCGTCTAAAATGATTTCGGGCTCTTTCTTATAAAGTAAAGACCAAGGCAATTTGAATTTATAGTGAGTCTCGGCATAGCCTAGCTCAAAAGAGGACCAAAGCCCCTCGAAAAATTTCATTCTTTGCCTTCAGGGGCTGGAGGAGGCGGTGGCGGAGGAAGGGAATCTAAAGAATCGGCTTGTCTTGAAACTTCTTGTGCCGGTATGGAATCGACCTCTTTTTGAATTGCTGGGGCTTGCGTTTCCGGTTCTGATATTTTCTTGTTGATGACTCCTAAGCTGAAGCGAATTTGCAGCTGGAGTCCGCCCAAGTCCCATTTTGCCTTGGACGATGATGTATCCGGTACAACTTTAGAGAAGGGGTCATTGGATTTTACAGTGAGCTTTGTGTAGCCGATGTCGCCATAGATGTTGATGTTTTTCCAAGTAGTGATGAGATACCCGAGGTTAAAGCCGAAGCCGTTGCCGAGAGGAGATACGTTGCCTTTAATGTGACCCCAAGAGGAATAAATTTCAGTGCCCGGGAGCAGCCAATACCAGCGGAGGGCTACGCTAAAGAGGCTTTGCCCGGCAAGGGAGATCAATTTCTTGGAAATGGCAAGCCTGTATTCGAGAAATGCGGGGAATGCTTGGAGCGTGTAGCTGTAATTGTGAATTTTATCTTTGCGGTCGGTGAGGACTATAGACTCATTGTCGTAGAGGTATCCTGCGCCTGCAGTGATAAAATTGTCTTCCCTCCATTGCCATTGAATCCCGGCAGAAACGGGAAAACAGAAGTTGACTTTTTGGAAATCCTGTTTGGCAACGTATGTACTTTCGGAACTGGTTAATGCTTCTGTTTTGTATTCCTTGTAAATAGTGTCTATGGCGTCTTGAAATTTTTCGCGGTCGCCAAAACCTAAAAAGGATATACCAGGCTCGATAAAGACGGCTAGCTTGCTGTTATCGCGGTCTTCTCCTTTGAGATCGGATTCTGGTGGAACTGCTTGGGCGGTTGATGCCAAAGACGCTATAAAAAGAGCCAAGAAAAGAAAATGTGGCTTTCTCACTCGGCCTCCGCAGCCGCCTCTTCTTTCTCTTTTAATTTTTTCTTTTGTTCTTTGGCGATTTTCGCTTGGAATTCCTGCTCGGTCTTGGCGATATATTTTTCAAGATCCGCTATTTTTTCGTTTTTGTCTTTTAATGTTTCGGGAATGGTTTTCTTGGCTTCTTCCACGTAAGTGCGGGCTGTTTCAAATTGATCCAGATCCGCGTAGCTGGAGATGAGGAGGAATAGAGCTTCCGGACGGCGTTTGCTGTTGGGGTAGAGGTCCAAAAATTCCTTGAGGTAGATTACAGATGCTTGTGGATGATCCATTTTG
>JALNVO010000218.1 GCA_023231365.1 Fibrobacteraceae bacterium
CATCGGAGATCCTTGGAATGGCCGCGCTTCCGCGTCGCGTGAGGTATGCGGAGGGTGGCGCGTATGCGCCAGTGCGGAGCACCGACCGGAGGGTAGCCCGCAGCTCGCCGACCCGGCGGAGGTACTTTGTGCGCAGTCATCGTCCAGCCGGGGCACGCCCTGCCATTGCGTATGCGGGCTCTTACACCTACGGAGGCGACCCCGTCAACGACGTGAACCTTGAATTCTTAAAAACTGCAGGAAGTTGGATTTGATTTGAGGAAGTCGCTCGTTTCAAAGGACGCCCGAATGCCGATCATCCATCAATGTGCCCTGGTGGGTATAAGCCGAAATTGCTTCTATCACAGGACGGTTCTTTCCCAAAGGAAACAGGATATGCTGAACGATATAGATTCGCTTTACACGGAAGATCCGACGCGAGGCCAGAGACGAATGTGGACGGCTCTTTACAAACATTACGGAGAAAAAGCAGGCCGCAAGCTTGTAAAGCATCTGATGGGAAAGCTCGGCATCCATGCGATTTACCCCAGGAAGAACCTGTCCCTTCTGGATAAACAGAATCCGAAGAACCATTATTTTCTTCACGGAGTCGAGATAAACCGAGTGAATCAGGTGGGAGCTTGGATATCACGTAAATCCGTCTGAAAGGAGGCTTCGTTTACTTGACGGTCGTGCTTGACTGGTACAGGCCCGCATATTGTCGTGGAGATTGTCGACGACACTGAACGCTGATTTTTGCGTGGAAGCGGTTCGGGATGCCATCAAGAGACATGGCTTTCCAGAGATATTCAACACGGATCAGGGAAGTCTGTATACGTCGGATGCGTTCACGGGTATCTTCAGGCATTCGTCAACGCGCCTCAGCATGGATGGAAAGGGTCGTGCATTCGACAACATCTTCGTTGAGCGCTTATGGCGAATCGTGAAGCATGAGAACGTCTATCTCAGAGGGTATGAGAGAATGCAAGGCGGGGTTGGACGACTACATTGCGTTCTACAACGACCGATACGAGCATTCTTCTCTTGACGGCAACACGCCTTCGGATATATATTTCAGACGCGCTTTCATTGAAGGTGCTGCATGACAAAAATTCAACTAAGATCTTGAATTTTTCTGTTCAAAAAAAGGGAACCACTTCATTTGCGTAGAAGTGTAGCGGATTCACTGATGGGAACTATTCAAACTTTAGAAAACATGTATCCAAATTTTTATTTAATGGATGAAAATAAAATGGGTTATCATGATTATACCGACGATATGGGTTATGATGATCATCATCTCAATGCTCTAGGTGTCGTTCAGCTCGCCAATCGTCTGGATTCCCTCCTGCAAACGCTGGAATAATATGCCGTTAGTTAAACAAATATTCTCATCATTTCTTATCCTGCTGCTGACCGTTTCGTGTACGGATCCGAGTCACGATTCCGGTGTGCAGGCGAAAGAAGACTCCGAGCATTCCGGGATGATTCTTGTGGAAGCTGCGGGAAAGTCAACCACTCTGGGTACCAACGGAGCCTCGGCGGCATCTACTGCCAAGCCCGCGATGAAGGTAAAATTTGCCTATGACTTCTCTATCTCGAAAAGTGAAGTCACTCGCAGCGAATATGCCGCTCTCATGGGAGACGGTTCTGCAGTGAACCCGGACAGTGCCGATCTTCCACAGACGAATGTGACCTATTACGATGCCGTCCTCTATGCCAATGCGCGTTCTGTGAGCGAAAATCACGACACGGCCTACACTTATTCCTCGGCAACGTTCGATTCTGAAGGGAGCTGTACCAGTCTGGAAGGCCTCGTATTCGACCCTTCTCAAGAAGCATATCGACTCCCCACAGAAGCAGAATGGATGCTTTCGGCAGGGGAAGGCTGGAATACCTCTAATGCCTGGACGAATGCGAACTCGGAATATCATAGCCATCCCATATGCACCATCGGAGAAAATGACTTGGGTCTCTGTGACATGGCGGGAAACGCGATGGAATGGGTGAACGACTGGCTCGGAAACTTGCTTGATACCTCTGTCACGAATTTTGCTGGTGCTCCGGATGGGGGCACTTTAGGACAGCGCGTAGTGAAAGGGGGAAGCTACAAGAACGATCCTTCTGCCATTGCTCTCTACTCCCGCGGAGATGTCTATGCAGTCACTTCGGCGACCAAAGCAGAGTATGTGGGCTTTCGCCTTGCTTTCGGAAGCATACCCTCTTCGGTCTGGGTAAGTGGAGCTGGGGTCTCGTCTTCCCGCGTCTCCATTGTCGCAAGTTCCTTTCAGGTAAAGTCAATCACAGGCACTTACCGGGCTAAATTAGCCTTTGTGAACTATGAAACGGGAAACCTTGCCTATATTGATTTTTCAAATTCCACTCTTTCTGTCACCGAGATCGCGGACACCCTTCCCGTGTTTCACCCGGACATCTCGCCGGATGGTAAACGCGTTGCTTTCTGCACCAGAGTCGAAGGCGTGAGTGGAACCTCTGAAGTCTATGTGCGCGATCTCAACGCTACAGGAACCAACCTCGTGAAACTCAACGTAGCGAGTGCTGCGATCCCACGCTGGCGTGTGGTGGGAGGAGACACGGTGATCGTTTATGTGACTGATGCGGGGAACAACAAAGAAGATGCGGAGTGGAAACAAAAAAGTACTTGGCAGGTATCCTTTGCGGGTGGCAAGTTTGGAACGCCTGTAAAACTTTTTGACGGTTCTTATCACGGGGGCCTCTCAGAGGATGGCTCCCTCGCAGTCACTGGGGCGCGTCTTTTGCGGGCGAATGTTCATGGTAAAGATACTGTGTGGTACAATGGAGAACAGGCTTGCAATGCTTCCCTTTCGAGAGACTCCACGAAGCGCACTCTTTTCCTGGATTTTGGTGGTGAAACAGGCAAAACTTTTGTGGGGGAGAATTATGCGACTCATGAGCGGTTACTTATCGCGGATAGCACAGGCAAACTCATCCAGAGCATCGCTTCTCCCACTAATTACACCTTTGATCATACAGAATGGTCGGATGTGAAGAACGTTGCCGTGGCGACCGTCACCAACACCAATGGAGCGCACTCTGCAATCTATCTTATAAGTACGGCGGACTCTTCACTGTTGAAAGTTGTCGAAGGCGATGAACTCTGGCATCCCTGTCTCTGGGTGAATGCAGGTAATATCCTTTTGCAGACTGATCTCGACGTAGATAGCGCGGGGGTATATATGACCGCGTCTTCTGATATTACTACGCATATTATGCAAGTGAAAATGGAGCTGTTTTGGCAATATTATGATTCTGCTGAAGTTATCATTTTAGGTTCTTCTCGTCCATTTGCCGGTGTGGATCCCACTGTGATGAAATATGGTTTTGCTATTAATTTAGCATATTCGGCTCAAGATATGACTTCCTCTGATTATTTCATTACAAATTATTTTTTACCCCTTACTCCTAAATTAAAAGCTTTGGTGATTCCGCTTGATTTTGATCGTTGGTATTTGCAGGATGAAAATTTTAATGCTTGGTTTGGTAATATCCCTGGCTATGTATATGATCAAAGCCATAATTTCTGGGTAGATTCTATTCCTGAAAAAATGCACATCTTGAGCATGAATGCATTACAACCTCCTGAGGATGAATACAATCAATTCTCTTATCACAATGGTTTATATTTGGATTTAGGTCTTGGGGGCTGGGGTGATGAACATCCTGAAGTTTATGGTGATTATTTATGGAATAATACTAATACTGAAGGACCAAAGTATAACTACGGCAAACTGAAAAAAATCATCCAAGAAGCTCAAGCAAAAGGGGTTTATGTGATTGCTGTGGTATTTCCTCAGTCCCCTTATTTTCGCAATACAGAAGCTTGGGGCCGTTATGGTCCCACTCATGCACAGGCCAAAATAATGACAGAATCGGTTCTAGCCTTGCAGGATTCCTTTCCCAATTTTTTCATGATGGATCAATATAATGATGGTGTAAATGATTATGTATTTGAAGATTTTGTAAATAATGATCATTTGGGACCTCTTGGAGCCATAAAAATGGCAACACGCATTGATTCACTTTTGCAAACGTTGAAGTAATATGCAGAGGATTAAACGAGTTGCCCCGTCCGCTTTTTTTTGAAAGAAGGAACCCTGGAACAGCACTGACATTGCCGAAATTGTCCTAGGAAGTCCGCAATCCGTGCCCCGGAACAGGAAAGGATGCGGATGGTGTGCGGCATCCCCGTCGGGAACTAAATACTTTATCTATAACTGAACAGGTACCCTTTCAGCAGCCCGTTGCCACAGGGCGATTCCCTCGCGCCTGCCGGAGGCTTTGGCGTAGGGGACTGTCCCTCCCCAAGCACAAGTCCGCGACCTGCCTCACCCCAGCGGCGGGCACATTCCGCCTAATGCGGATCAGTTCGCGTCTCACCCACGTCGGCTTGGGCTGCCTGTGGCCGCGGAAGATTTCCGCTTTCGTCTTTCTTTTGAAGACGCATCTCCGATGCCGGCCGAAATGATGCCGGAAGGCTGCGAGCGATAGCAGAAAGAGCATGAGGATACCGCACGGATAAAGGCTATCGGCAGAGAATGTCATGTCGCCTCCTCTCTGTGTCAACGGAAGGTGACAAAGCTACTGTCTTTTTCCCGTGAGAGGAATCTTTGCGACATCGAAGATCTGTGGAAATGTACCGCCTCCGCATCGCGTGAGGCATGCGCCAGTGCGGAGCACCGACCGGAGGGTAGCCCGCAGCTCGCCGACCCGGCGGGAGTACTTTGTGCGCAATCATCGCCCAGCCGGGGCACGCCCTGCCATTGCGTACGCGAACCCTACACCTACGGCGGCGATCCGGTGAACTACGTGGACCCCACGGGGCTGTTCTCGTTCGACACGGGCTTGCTTACGATAGGGTGGACGAGCTCGCAGGGCTGGAGCATCGGCCTAACG
>JALNVO010000219.1 GCA_023231365.1 Fibrobacteraceae bacterium
CGGCGAATCCTTTTCCGCATTTGTAAAGGGTGCCCTCGGTATAGAGCAAGTCAAAGCCAATGCCTGCAGTCCGTGTGTACTCTCTGATCCGCTTCTTCGCCGCGGCATTCAGCCCATCGCTACCGGGCTTTAGTAAATCTTCCAAAGAAACATCTTCCGCAGATGTCTCCCCGATTTTTAGCGCGCCATCGTGCGCTTTGTCGTTGATCCTAAAAACGTAAATCAGTCTGCTTTTAAATGAAGATTCATAGTTCATTGCACAAGCTCCTCTTTGCCAAGCACTTCCCAATGGCCGTTTTTGTTGGCACCTATATGTTTAAGCAAGCCCTTTTGCTGTAATACCTTTAAATTATATTTAACTCCATTTTCGGAAATTTCACCGAGATCCTTTGCGATGTCTTTTCGACCCGCAGTCGGATTTTTCGCAAGATATTGCAAGATTTTCTTTTGAGCCGGTGTCAGTTGGACGATTTCTTGGGTAGTTTCTTGGGTAGTTTCTTGGGTAGTTTCTTGGGTAGTTTCTTGGGTAGTTTCATTACCCGCCTTATCTTTTCTAATCCCGTCAAAGCTCATTTCCCCGTCAAAGGGAATGGTTACGATTATTGCGTTATCCGTAAAGCTGAAGGTCTGTTTCCCGTAAACCTTAGTGATTTCCGGCACGCCGCGACCGGAACGTTCGCTTATATGTAACTGTAAGAAAATATCGGATAATTCTCTATTTACAGGGACAGACTCTCCCATAAAGAATCCATTTATGGTCTGCGACGGCGGAAGTTTTCCATGCGATAGAATCTCAATTCTGTCCGAATAGACGCTTATCATGGGAGCGTTTTTATCTACCCAGCTATTGTGAACGAAGGCGTTTACCAAAGCCTCACGAAATGCACTTTTATTGAAAAGAGTAACTTCTTTGCGAATCATCTTGCGATGTCTTTCGTCTGCCCGATTGACGTTCAAAACATCGGCATAATCCAACAATTTTTCCAAACTCAGCAAAAGACAGTTATTGCCGAATTCACGGACGGCATAAAGGACAGAAGTTTTGTCTTTCCCCGTAAAAAGGGAAACTCGCAGGGGAATGCCGTTGTTATCAGAAAGAAGTTGCGCTAGAAGATTATAGGAACCATTTTTGGCTTTGAATCTTAAATTTTTTTCAAAAGTTCTTTTATTGAGAGAGACCCCGCGATCTTCATAATAAAGAAATAGTTTGTGGAACGTGAGTTCTTGTGTATCCGCATCAGTGCCTGTCATTGAGGGGAGCCCGTTCCGCAAGACATCAAAAAGTTTCGCCTCGCGTTCAGGATACTTGAATAGGTTGACTTTGCTTGAGCCAATGCGCAAAAAGCGAGTCCCGCCAAAAGAAATCGGTGTATGCTTCGCGGCAGGGATAATCAAAACGACAAGACGTTCGTTTTCCATTTCGACTTCGCGGAACTCGAAAGCCAAGTCGGGCAAAAGCTGCCTTGCCAGAAAATGTTCAAGGGGCTCGTTCTTTACGTTTATATGGTAATTGAATTGCGTTCCGATGATTTTATGGGTTTTGTCATTTACTCCCCAAATCATATAGGCGCATTCCCTGCCGACAAGGGCCGCAGCATTGGCTAGAGAAGATATGTATTCTCCCACACCTACGGGTTCAAACCAGTTTTCCTTAAACTCAAACCAATCCTGCTCTTCCTGGTAACTGAGTAGATCTCTGATTGCCTCTTTTAGTTTTTTAATTTCCATACGCCCCTACTTCACCATATCCACAAACTTAATTTGTTTGCAAGCGTCCCAGTCCATGATTTTGCAATAAATGCCGTTGTGTTTGCGGATGTTGTCTTTGGCGCAGCCTTCGCAGGGTTCGGTTCTTGTCTTGGCTCTGCCCGCGGGGTCGGCGAACAGGTCGGGTTCTTCGGTCACTTCCTTGCTCTTGCAACTGCAGGGGATCACGCATTTGAGGCCGTCCATCTGCCACACATTCCAGGAGATGATTTCGGCGAATTTTTTAATGGATTCCAGATTCGGGACATCGTCGAATTTGAGGCGGAAATTGTCCAGCACGGCATAAAGTATCGATTCGCGTGCAATCAAAAGGCTGTCGCCCTGCCATTCGTAGGCGTAGGTGCTTTTGAGGGCTGTTCCGGCGGCTTCGAGCCAGGCTTCCTGGGTGTCGCAATTTTCGTTCACAACGCGGAGCTTCCGGTCTAAAATGCCTATGCGGTTTTCGGCGGGGATAACGCTTCCGTTTGTCGTGTCATAGCGGCTCGTGATGTAAGGGGCTTCGCCGCAGGAGATTTCCATGCGATTGTCCTTCACATAGTCCTGCCAGGTTTTGCCCTGGGGAAACGCAATTTTATTTTCCGTGGTCGTCCACGAGGGCTTGCCGTCTTTGCCGGTTGTCTCGGTATTAAAGACGCCTTCGCCGCCGAACCAGGCGTTATCTACCAGATTGTTCTGCGCGTTGCAGACCCATACCGGGGTAAAGACTTCCGCCATGTCCTTGCTTCTGGACTTTTGTACGGCCAGGCTTTTTTTAATGCGCGGCGTTATCACGGAACCATGCCGCCCGGTGATCAGCTCTTTTCTGATCGGGCTCACGAAGCTGTAGTCGGGGCCGATTTTTTTGTAGTTGTCGGTGGCAAAAAAAATATTTTTGGGTTGCTTTTCTGTGCTCGCGGTGCGGTCCAAAAGCAGGATGTCCAAAACGTCGGGATATCTGTCCCGGAGTTCGTTCTCTAATATGTCTATTTCATTCGCCATTCTGTTACTTGCTTTAGACTATGCAATATACCTTAAAATTCGAGAAGATTCTCATTATCCGATCGCCGCTCGTTGTCCTGTGACCGGTTTTTAAAATCCGTTCCGTTTGAAAAATCAATCTCCGAATCCTTCCAGCAAAAAGGTTTCGATGCCGATGTACAAAATTCCTTTTTCATCATGCCAGGGAACGATATTGTCCTTAACCACCACGATTTTCTTATAAAAGTCCTTTGTGGCCGCCAAGGGCCTGGTTTCCTGAATGCGCTTTTTCTCTTCGGAAACGTTCAGCGCGGACTGGATGTAATAACGCTCGCTGCCATTCCCGGCAACAAAATCGATTTCCAGGTTCTTTCGTTTGCTTTTGCCGTCCCCGTCCTTGTAATTGTATTCCACGATGCCGACATCGACTGAAAAGCCTCGGTAAAGAAGCTCGTTATAGATGACGTTTTCCATCAAGTGGGTTTCTTCGGTCTGGCGGAAATTCAGACGGGCATTGCGGAGCCCAATGTCTTCGAAATAATATTTCTGAGGGGACCCGATATACTTTTTCCCTTTGACATTGTAACGCATGGCCTTGCTTACGATGAATGCGTCGATGAAGAAATCCAGATATCTCTCGATGGTCAAGGGGGATACTTTTGTCTTCTTTAGGGACTCGAACGCCTTTGCCAGTTTAGGAGGGTTGGTAAGGGAGCCGACGGAAGAAGATATGATGTCCAGCAAATCATCAAGGACCGACTTCTCATTTTTGATTTCGTTCCTCGCGATGATGTCGTCCAGATAGATTTTGTTGAATAAATTAAAAAGATAGGCCTGTTTGTCTTCGTGGGTCCGCATGTCCGAAAGCGCGGGCATCCCTCCGTAGGTATAGTAATCCCGCCAAGCGTTAGCCTTGTTTCCATTCACACCTTCGTAGCTTGCATAGAATTCGGAATAAGCGAGGGGACGGATCCTGATTTCGTCACCCCTTCCCCGGAATTCGGTCAGAATGTCCGACGAGAGCATTTTTGAATTACTGCCGGTTACGTAAAGGTCGACGTTCTTCAGTTTTGCGAGCCCCAGCAGCGTATCGACGAAGGTAATTTTTTCTGCGGAGTCAGGCAGATAGGGATTCTTTATGGACTCGACTTTTTGGATCTCGTCCAAAAAAACATAGTGCATCTTGCCGTTGTCAGCGACCAGTTCCCGGATATGCTTGCCCAGTTCCAGCGGGTTTCGGTATCGAATGTTCAGGTCATCGTCCAAGGCTAGCTCGATGATCTGCGAATTCTCCACGCCAATGGAATTCAAGTATCCGTGGTAAATCTCGAACAGGAGATAGGACTTTCCACAGCGCCGTATGCCGGTAATGACCTTGATCATTCCGTTTTCCTTCTTGCGCTTCAGAATCTCCAGATAATGATTTCTCTCAATCATTTACCACCTCTTTGGGTTGGCACATTTAAATATGTAAAAATGCGTATTTACGCGCCTTTACATATTAAAAATAATATATCATTTGAAAAAGCGCAATAATTGCTACACAAAAATGCGTATTTTTCAGGAAATGTAATATATGGTCGACGTGTATGCAAAGTACAGAGCAAAAAACAGATAAGCCTATCCAAAAACACGATACAAAATCAGTCCTCACCCGGACGAATTTCTTTGCATACCTCCTATCAGTGTCCCAAACCCCGTCTCTAAGACCGCTTCATCGCGAATGGGACCATATAAGGCGGGATTCGAATAAGGTTTCCATCCATTGAAAAATTCTTGGGATGGATGATATAGGAACATTCCGTCCGGCTTTCGAACATGCCCCGGAACCTTTCCAAGGATGTCGCCGTATAGTTTTTGGATGACTTGACCTCTATGGGGCTTATCCTGAAATTGGTTTTGCTCTCGTTGGAGACCAGGAAATCCACCTCAATGTCATTCCGGTGCTTTTCTTCATTGAAGCGAGTGTAAAAATAAAGTTTTCGGCCACAGGCCACAAGCATCTGCGCTATGGCATTCTCGTAAAGCATACCCTTATTCAGCGACAGTTTATCATTTATTATAAGTTTGTACAAGTTCTGGCCGACGATTTCATTTTCATTGAAAGCCAAACTGAACAGAAGCCCAGTATCCCCCATGTAACATTTTACAGCGGAATCATTACGATTCAGCGCAAAGCC
>JALNVO010000220.1 GCA_023231365.1 Fibrobacteraceae bacterium
GCGGTTAATCGCGTCCGAGCTCCAAGCAGAATCTGGTAAGCAAGCCGGCTATAAAGGGAAACTCGCGAACGACGAAAGCCGGCGCAAAGAAATGCGGAGAGTTCTCGCCAATTTATGCAAAACTTTTGAAACGCAAGTCAAGCAGACGCTTCCATGGGACTTGGAGAACCGGCTTTCCCGCATTACGTCACTCCGCAATGATTTGGAAACAGGGAACGGCACCGAAGAAGAAGCGTTTTCCCGGCTCTCCGCACTCATTAGCGAAGAGACCCGATTCGGCGATGAAGTGCAAATTATCAACGCCCCGATGACCCGCAAAAATGGAGAAGTCATCAATGCGCGCATTCTCCGGATAGGCAACGAATGGATGATCTATTCCGATGAGAACGCAACGGTTTTCGGTTCTCTAGAACGCAGCATTTCTAATGATTCCGCCACTTACGCCTGGAATGAAGAACTTTCCCTCTCAGAACGCGAAGCCATCCGAAACGCATTCGACGTGAAACAAGGAAGAAAGCCCCCTCAAATGGTAACGGTTCCACTCAAAATCAACGGAATCGGAGGTAAAAAATGAATCGCTTTATTTTAGTTTGTTCATCATCTATTCTCGCTATGGGGCTTTTGTGCCCGGCCTCCGCAAAAAAACAAGATCCAGAGGCAATTCAAGATTCCCTGGCAAAGGTCAAACTGGAAAAATTGCAAAGCGAAGTCGATGCGCTAGAAGCCTTGCGATTTGAAAAAGCAGATGCTTTAGAAAAGAAGGAAGCCGCCCATTGGAGCGCCCGTTATAAAGAGAACAAGCTTTCAGAAGATCACGATCAACAAGGCAAAGACCTAGATTCCAGATACTCCAAGCTCTCTACCGACATCGGCCGACTTTCAGAAGAACTCACCAACGCCAAATCTTCCACTGTCGATTTCAAAGAAAAAGCGGAAGCGGCAGACGCCGCCTACCAAGCAATGAATTTGGAAGTGTCCCAAGCGATTGAAAAGCAAGAATCGAACCTTTCCGGAGATTACCCGGTAGGGATGGAGAACCGGATGCTATCGCTCTCTCAAGCAAAAGCGGAAGGGAACAGAAAGAATCCGAACACGATCGCTGCTATGCGCAAATATTTCGATGATGCCTTGCTCCGCCACCGCTATACTTATACAGAAGAAGTGACGCACAAGACTTCACAAGTCGGAAACCGGGCAGAAGTCCCCGTGACCCGACTCCGTTTAGGAACCGTATTTCTCGTAGATGCGGCAGAAAACGACTCTTCTTTGCAGGCACTTCTCCGCACAGGTTCCTTGCAAGGGAAAATTTTTGAATGGAGTTCCGAACTTCCACCAGAACTCGCCAAATCCATGCGAAAATCTGTTTTTCTCGCCAACTCCGGCAAATCCGAAATAGAAATTCCTCTGGATATTCTCCAAAACAAAGCCGTACGGAATGCAACGGACAGCAAAAAGAATGCATCCGAAGCGACATCCTTCAAAAAATGGTTCTTAAGCGGTGGAATCGTGATGTATCCGCTCGCATTCGTCGCGCTCTTCGCTATTTTACTTTGTTTGGAACGTTTTATCACGCTTGCGCTCCGCGGTCGTTCCGGCAACCGATTTCTCAAGAAGTTCTATGCAGCCGTTGATATTAAAGATTTCGACAAGGCAATGGATTTGTGCCTCTCCGAACACACGAGCATTTCCTCCATCCTTTTGAGCATCGTCCGCAATGCAAATAAGAATGAAGAATCCGCAGAACGCGCCCTCAAGGAGGCCATGCTCCGCGAACAGCCGAAACTGGAAAAGCGGATGGGCCTCGTTGCCGCACTCGGCACAATTGCTCCTCTGCTCGGACTTCTCGGAACCGTCACAGGTATCATCACGCTATTCACCGTCATTACGCAAGTAGGTACCAATGACGCAAGAATCCTCGCCGGCGGCATTTCCGAAGCTCTCGTCACGACCGAAGCAGGGCTCATCATTGCCATTCCAGTAATGGTCATTCACGGATTTTTGAGCGAGAAGATCGAAAAAGTGATGAACTCACTTTACGTACAGAGCACCGTATCGCTCAACAAGATCTTCCCCGAAACTCACGGATAGTTTGTATGAGCGACGCAGCATACATATTTATCGAATCCCTGAGGGATACGTGGCAAAACGGAGGCCCGGTAATGTTACCGATTCTTCTCTCCGGTTGTTTCGGATTCTTCTTCCTATTTGCCGCATGGATGCGGATCGGAAGCGGATTCTTTTCTCGCGACTTTCCAAAAGGATTGGAGCGGATGCAAGTCCATTTAGAAAACGGCGATAGAAAAGAAGCGCGCAACGCACTCCGCAAATATCCGGGTTTTGTCGCAAAGGAACTGCGGCTCGCCCTCGACAAATCGGACGCAGAAGAAAAAGATCTTAAGAGCTATCTCACAGAAAGGCTATTGCGCACACACAGATATCTTGAAAAAGGGACATACCTCATTTCCGTTATGGCAGTTACTGCGCCACTTTTGGGACTTCTCGGAACTGTCACGGGAATGGTCGCTACGTTCAAGACTATTACTTTATACGGAAATTCCAACCCTATTCTTTTAGCGGACGGTATCTCCGAAGCGCTCATTACCACCCAAAGCGGGCTTCTCATCGCATTTCCTCTTACGCTTCTCAAACAGCGCCTAGATGACCGTATGGAATACATCAAACAGCAATTGGAATTGGGCTTTACCTTTATTTGGAATTACAAAGAAAAAAGAAAGGAGGCTTTATGAATTTTAATCTCCCCGAGCGAAAGCGCAAAAGCATGGGCATCGATATGGGCCCTCTAATGGATATGGTATTCATCCTTCTCATCTTCTTTGTAGTGACATCCACATTCACCCGCGAAACCGGCGTGGACGTGACAAAACCCCAGGCGCAAACGGCGAGTGCACTCAATAAAGAGAACCTGATGATTGCGATTACACGCGAAGGCTCTATCCACGTAAATGAAAGGCAAGTGGATGTCGCGGCGCTTAGAGATGTTTTGCAGCAGAGTGTTCAAAAAAATCCAGAAAGAGAAGCCGTCATCATAGCCGACGAAAATGCCGTCACAGGAATGCTCGTGAAGGTTATTGACATCTGCACTCTTTCGGGCGTTAAAAAAGTATCCATTGCGGCACAAGTCAAATGATGCGGAAAATTTCAAAATTTCTCTTTCTCGCACTGCTTTCCGTCCTTTGCAGCACGGCACTCCTCTTTTCTGTGACGATAGCGAATTTTTTTGCAAAAGGCGGCATATTCAGGGAGCGCAAATATGTGGTTACGGAAGTGCGGACTGTTCCTCCGGAGCGCATTAAAGAGCGCCCTAAAGAGCCCGAAAAACCGAGAGAGGCCATGCGCGCCAAAACAACTGCAAGGACGCCTAAAGCAGGACCCCGCTTTGCAATGGCCCTCGGAACATTAGGGAATTCAGGCGGAGCTGCTATATCAGATGAGTTTGTTTCAAATATTTCTGGAGGTAGCGAAAATTCCGCAAATGGCAACGGCGATGTAGATGAAAAGCCATCCAGCCGGGGATTTCCTCAATTTACGCCTCCGCAAAGTATCCGCGATGAAGAAATAAATGCAGTCCTCCGGCTTTCTTTTTGCGTAGACGCCAGCGGGAAAGCATTCAATATCCGCACAATAGAAGAGACCCCACCCGGGAAAGGGCTCGCCCAAGCAGGGACCGCGGCGCTTTCCAAGATGACTTTTGCTCCAGCCAAAAAAGACGGAAAAGCAGTTTCCTTCTGCGGGATGGAACAGCCATTCGAAATCAAGTTCAGGGATTAGAAAGATGAAAACGATTTTATCCATTCCGCTTTGTGCCGCAGCCATCGCATTTGCAATCCAAACCGCAGACGATTTAAGTGCGCGCGCCGCCGTTCTTTACAAGCAAGGACGGTATGGCGAAGCCGTACTCCTCTTCCGCAAGGCGGAATCGCGCGGGGCAGATCCATTCACCACCAGTTTCAACACGGCAAACTGTCTGTTCCAACAGGAAAAATACCCAGAAGCAGCGGCCGCATACGAAAAAGCAATCGCCGCAAGCAAAGGAAAATCGGACGTTGCACTGTTCAATTACGCATCCGTCCTTTTCCGCTTAGGAGAATATGCGGAAAGCGTCGCCGCCTATAACCGCGCACTGAGCATGGATCCCGATAACGGATCCGCATGGCTATACCTAGGAGAAGCCTATTCTAAAATAGGTGACAACGTCGGAACGCTCCGCGCCCTCACAACCGCTTACGAACTTTCCCAAAACGACATTTCCATCGCATACCAACTCGCCGAAGCATACATTGCCCTAAACGACATTCCAAGCGCCATAAGCCTTATCCGCAAAGCCTACGAAAAAAATCCAGAAGAATCCGATTTTCTAGTCTACATCGGCGACGTTTACAGGCTCGATAAAAAATATTCTGAAAGCGCAGGCGCTTACCGAGAAGCCTTATCCGTCAATCCAGACAATACCTCCGTTATGTACAAACTCGCCGACGTTCTTTCCGAAGCGGGAGAAAATTACATCGCAATGGATGAGCTTTCAAAAATTTTGCAAATCGATCCCAAATTTTCAGATGCCGCCATTTTTTTAGGTAACTTAGCTTTTGACGCCAAATGGTGGGACCGTGCAGAACAAGCTTATACAAAAGCCGCTACAGCTCACAACACAGAAGCCATCTACGGATTCAAGAATCTTTCCTTTGAAGCAAATAAGGACGGAGATAGAGAAGAAGCTATCCGATATCTGCAAACGGCTCAAAAATATTTTCCAAGCGAAGCGAGCTTGGAAGCGGACATTATCCGCTTGAAGAGTTTCTAGAAATTAACCTGTACCGTAGCCCCGGCCTGTCCCTTCACAGGATTGACGACCGGAACGAGTTGAATTTCAGGAATGGAGCGAAAC